>DAOVAM010000163.1 GCA_030671065.1 Candidatus Aminicenantota bacterium | reverse complement strand
AAACTCACCGATTTTCTGGGCCGACAAAGTGCAGACACCTCTCATGATGATCCACAATGATGAGGATGGAGCCGTTCCCTGGTACCAGGGAATTGAATACATCATGGCGCTCAGGCGACTCGGGAAAGAGGCCTACATGTTAAACAACAAAGGAGAACAGCACGGACGCCGTAAAAGAGTGAATCAGGAACACTGGACTAAGTGTATGCAGGAGTTTTTCGACCATCACCTGAAGGGCGCACCGGCACCGAAATGGATGACTGATGGAATAAAAGCCTGGGAGAAAGAAGAAAAAAAGTAGTAAAAAATCGAAGATTTTCTTGAATATCGCTATTCAGAGATCAGGAAGTCATCTAGCCAGTACCTGTAGATAATTGTTTCTCCTCTACTAAATTCAGTTCGCAATATACCCTGCACGGTGTGTCACTCTGTAGTTCTTGCCTTTGATCTTAATTTTTATATTCTTGAATTCCCCATCAACTTTATAATCCTTTGGAGTGTAATACAGAAGATAATAGTTTTCCGATGAAATCGCAGCTCTTTGGAATGAAGCTGCAATATTCGCGGAGCTGTCTGTGATGCCTCCTGTTGCCTCAGCCACTTCTCGAAAGGCCCCGTACATCTTTGCAGATAAATCATCCATCACCATTTTTCTTGAGCCCCTGCCCATCGTACTTGAACCACTTTGTCTTGTTTTAGTTAAAAATATGAAATTTATATTGATAGAAGAATCAGAGTAGGATTGCTTAATTTTTTTTGCATTAAAGAAAATTTGTTTTTCTCGTCCCGATGCAAATTCAGGGGGGATGGGAATGAGTTGCTTTTGATAAATAAGAAAGACATACTTCTGGCCTTCAATCTCTTTCAATTGATCTTTAAACTTCATAAGCTTCTTATCATCAAACTGTCTGTAATCTCGAATCTGTTCGTATATCCTATCCGCTGCCTCAGCCCTAAGAGGATTACTTATATTCGCCAACCATTCCAGATCACGGACCATGCTTTTAAATTCTAGTGATGCTGATATGATGTCCTTTCTTAGCTTTTTGTTTATTTGGTTGACAATTTCCTCCCTGGGTGTTTCATCCAGAAATTCTTTTTCATATGAATACGTTTTTAATGGCGTGATAACAAAAAGTGAATCTCCTGACGAGATGACATTTTCAAAGAAATAATCGAGGGTTTCTCTTATTTCTGGGAAATAATCCATCATCTCAAACATGAGGACAAAACTTCTGGAAGTCTCGGGAGAGAATACTCTACTCGCTTGCTTTGTATCCATTTCTGACTCTTCTTTTTCTATCACGGTTTTTTTGATAAGATACAAGGCTTCTATTTTCTGGAGAACACCCTCCTCATACAACTCAAAATCCTTTAGTGCCAATTCTTCAACGAATTTGCCTTTTGTGAACACTCTGACTGGAACTTCGATATTGACTACTCCTGTCACATGCTGGATTTCTTGGGCGAGGAGAGTCATACCCAGTACGAAAATTCCTATTATGAATATGTTCTTTTTCAAATCTTTAATTCCTATGTTTTTAGTTTAAATCCTGGAGGCAAATCTGTCAATTTGATAAATCTGCTGTCTTTTTCAAACCTGGGAGGTCACGACCCTTGAGGATTTGGTTGTGTGTTACTCTAATGCTATAAATTATAATTAACGGCCGATTAATTCTTCTTGTTTTGCACAGCGGAAATGTTGTCCACCACCCACATGCCGCGGCCGTTGGTGGCGATGACCAGAACGTTGTCCCTCGGGTGGACCTTCAGATCCCATACAAAGCTGGAAGGCAGGTTCTGTCCCACCACATGATAGGACTGGCCTCCATCGATGCTGGCGAAAACTCCGAAATCTGTTCCCACATAGAGGATCCCTTCCTCTTTGGGGTCCTCGCGGATGACATTGACCGGACCGCAGGGTATGTTTGCCGAGATATCCACCCAGGTTCTGCCGTAATCGGTGGATTTATAGATGTAGTCGTTCATGTCGTCATCCCGCCGTCCGTTCAGGGTCACATAAACAGTGGCCTTGTCATATTTGGAGGCCACTAGACGGGAGACATGTTTGTAATATGGAAGCCCGGATGTGATCTCCGTCCAGTTTTCCCCCCCGTCCTTTGTCACATGCACCCGCCCGTCATCGGAACCGGCATAGAGCAGGCCGTATTCAAAAGGTGATTCGGAAAGGGCCGTCAGGCAGTTAAAGGGAATAGCGAAGGGAAGTCCACCCATGGTTTTGGGATCGTTGTGAGTCAGGTCGCCGCTGATCCTCTCCCAGGTCTCGCCTTTATCCTCCGACCGGAAGACATACTGCATGCCGTGATAAACGACCTTGGGATTATGGGGGGAGAGGATGGTCGGGGTCAGCCACTGCCCGCGCAGCGGAGGCTCCCCCTCACCCACTTCGGGCAGTATATTTTTGGATGTCCATTGACCGTCCTTCAACTCGGAGCGCATCAGGCGCCCGTAAAAGGAGGAGGAGTAGACCGTATTGGAATCCGCCGGGTCGATGGCGATCATTGTTCCTTCTCCGCCGGGGGCCCGTTCCCAGACCAGGGAGGTGCGGAGGGATCGCCTGCCCGCACCGGCAGGTCTGCTGGAGATAGGACCGCGGTGAGTGTTGTGATCCTGAACAGATCCGTAGACATAGAATGGATCCTGCATGTCGAAGGAAACATTATAGAACTGAGCGGCGGGAAAATTTCGGTGGAAGTCCCGCCAGGTATCTCCCCCGTCGTAGCTGACATTCACGCCACCGTCATTGACATTTATCAGATAGTCGGATTCTGTGGGATCTATCCACAATCCATGATGGTCTCCATGAAGCTCAGGAAAAAAGAGGGTTTTCCAGCTTTTGCCTCCGTCGGTTGACTTGGCCAGCCGGAGCCCCATGATGTAGAGGGTGTTCTCATCATTGGGATCCACCCGCATCTGGCCGAAAACCCAGCCGTATGTACCCCCGAATCCCTCCATATACCGGTTGTCAGGGCTGACTTTTTTCCAGATTTCTCCCTTGTTTTCGGAACGGTAGACCTCGGCCCCCTTGATGACGGGGCCCTTTTTCAGCCGACCGTAGGCATCCCGCTCCCTTTCATTAGGCATACGCCCGGGATTGTGATTATCCACGAAGGCATAGATTACATTGGGATTGCTGCGGGCGACGTCCAGGCCGATGCGTCCCGTCAGCTTGGTATCGGGAAGGCCGGTGGTCTTATGGACCCAGGTTTTCCCTCCGTTTGTGGTCTTGAAAATTCCGTCACCGGGACCGGGGCGGGGATCGCTCCAGCGCTGCCGGGTTCGGTTCCACATGGAAGCCCAGAGCGTGTCGGGATTTTCCGGATCCATGACCAGATCGGCGGCTCCTGTATAGTCATTGATAAAAAAGACCTTGGCCCAGTTCTTTCCGCCGTCCGTGGTCTTGAAGATCCCCCTTTCCTCATTGCGCGTCCACTCGTGTCCTGGGACCGCCACATAGACAACATCGGAATTTTTCGGGTGAATAACGATCCTGGCGATGGTGCCGGAATCCTTGAGGCCCATGAGCTTCCAGCTTTTCCCCGCATCGCTGGATTTATAGATTCCCGTCCCGGACACAGAGGCTCGGAAAATATTGGCCTCACCCGTCCCTACCCAGACGATATTTGCGTCATTCTGGTCGACGGCCACATCTCCAATGGAGGTGGACGGGACATCGTCCATGATAGGCTTCCAGGTGATGCCGGAGTTGACGGTCTTCCAGAGCCCGCCGGTAGCGGAGCCTACATAGATGATGTGTTTGCTGCCTTTGGGCACATCCACATCTGTGCAACGGATGGAGATTATATCGGGGCCGATGAATCGCCATTTTAAATTCTTGAAGATGGAAGTCTCCCTCATCTTCTGGAAGGTCTCATATCCCTTGAGCCGGAGGTCGGGGGACGTTGATTCCACTTTCTTCTGATCCGCCGCCTTGACAAAAAGAACCGTCAAAATAAAAACGGCCATAACGAAGCAGATCATCTTTGCTGCTCTTTTCGTTTTTTGCATAACAGTGCACCTCTTTAAAAATTTATTAAACAATTATATCTCAAACTCCATTCGAATTGAAATATTTCCCTCACTGACATTTTATGAAAAAGAGTATTTATTATATACACCTCAACAGGTATTAATTCCTATTTTTTACTTTCCTTTATCACTTCTGCCATTCGTTTGATGTAGTCCGGGTTTGTTCCGCAGCATCCACCAATAAGATTCGCTCCGTTTTGAATCATTTTAGGGATGTAACTCACATAATCCTCGATTTCTTGAGAATAGACAACTTTTCCATCTGATGAAATCGTAGGCTGACCTGCATTTGCCTGTACAATGAGGGGCAGGGGAGTGGCTTCTCTCATGACTTTAACGAGATCGACCATATCAGCGCTGTTCAAATTGCAATTGGTGCCGACCCCTGGAACATCATTCTTTTCCAGCTCCTCGATACATTGAGATACACTGTTCCCCATTATGGTGAAATATCCTCTTGGATTAATGTTGAATGTCAAAGTCACAAAAACCGGCAAATTGGAAGATTCTTTGGCCCCTTTTAATGCACACAGGGCCTCTTTTAGGTCATATTGGGTTTCAATCAACAGGAGATCCACTCCTCCCTCTGTCAGGGCTTTAGCCTGGATACTGTAGGCCGCAACGAATTCTTCTTCTGTGAATTCACCGTGCGGCTGAATGAATTTCCCTGTTGGACCCATACTTCCTGCCACAAATTTCCCTTCTGGTCTTGATTCAACAGCTAGTTTCGCAGCGACAAGGTTTAGCTCATGGCATCTCTCTCCTAATCCGTGGGATGTCAGTTTGATCTGATTTCCGCCAAAACTGTTAGTCAAGACAACATCAGAACCGGCATCAAAATAGCTTTTGTGTACTTTTTTAATGATTTCTGGTTTTTCTGCATTCCAGGATTCAGAACAGATCCCCTGGGGAATACCATACTTTATGAGCTCCGTTCCCATTCCACCGTCTAACAATACTGTTCGCTCCTTAATCAGATCGAAAATTTCCATCGCTACTCTCCTTTGATTTCCTTGTTTTCAATAATAACTTTTGATCCTACATAAGTCAAAATATGTGCGAATTCATCTTTTTTTGAATTGAATTCTTCTTTATATCTTTGATCTTTTTTATTAACCACATTCCTTTTTCCTATTTTGCCGATAGTTTTACTATCATTTATACGTTAAAGTATAATTTTTCTACATCTCTATTCAATTATACTTTTATCTTATTTATTAACAATTATTTACATAATATTGTCGGCATGCCGACATTCAACATATTATTTTAAAATTGTTCTTGCATTTTGGTTTATTTTCTTATATTTTACTTTTAAGTTATCAAGCTGGAGATATGATTTGATTA
>DAOVAM010000236.1 GCA_030671065.1 Candidatus Aminicenantota bacterium | reverse complement strand
TGTCACAGCCATGGGGCCCAATGAGATGGATTGAAACTTCGATATGTCAGAGTGGATCGTGATTGGATAAAGGAGGATATGCCCGATAATTTCATCATCCAGTTCTGCGACGAGCGATAACTCCGGGATGTAGTTTCCTGTCTGCCTCAATTTCTCAATCAATTTTCCTTCATTTTTCTGTCCAAAGGAGGAATCGTTGACCTGAGTGATTTTGGGAAAGTCTTTTTTTGTCTCCGGCCGGATATTTAGACGTGTGTCAAAAGTTGGGTTTTGAGCTTGGTTTTGTTTTTTAATTTTTGCCATTGTATTGCCTCATGAAAACATGAAAGATTAGAAAATAGCTATCGTTCTTCTATAACGATTTGAAGGATTTCCAGTTCATCGGCATCAAACCAGATTTTATAGCAGGCCATGCATTTATCCACAGGGATGACATAATGCAAACTGTATGGCCTGGTCACCATACGGGAACCACAGTGTGGACATGAGATTTTTTTTGATTGTTCGAAGGCGATCTTTTTCATTTGAGTCGGATTTTGCATGAAATTTTCCCTGAAGTCTTTAGCTTTTTTAACCAGGTATTCTGAAAATTTAACTTCTTTCCGTGTGATAATGCGCTCTTTGAACGTAGAGTCCACAAGTTTTCCGCTGCACTGTGGGCAGACTTTTATGGCAACACCCTCATAGAATCCCTCCTTGAGCGAGATGCTACAGCGAGGGCATTTGTTCTGTTTGGCGGGATCGATAAATTTTCGCTTTCTGAGTCTCCGGATGGCATCTTGGATTTGCGGAAACTCTCTGGCGCGAGCCTCGATTCCCTCCTGCATGTTCATAACATGAGCCAGTGGGAAAAAAGACCGCGAAGAGAGAAGCTCTTCGAGAGTATAAGGTCCCTGCCAATGTCCCTGTCGGTCTCGTACAGCCCAGACTTTTCCTTCCTGTTTGGCGTGTTCATCTGGGTGGGATGCCGGAATTTCTCCATCTTCCAGAGCCTCTTCTCGCGAGGAGACGAGAGTTCGGGCTTTTTTCCGCTTTTTCTGAATTTCCCAGACTTCCTGGATAATCCTGGCTGGTCTTGTCCTGAGCATGTTTGCCAGAAGCCTGATCCTTTTCATAAGAGGGGGATGGGTATTGAAAAGCCGAGCAAAGAATCCGTCTGATTCCCCTCTTTTTGATTCAGGCGGAACGATGAACAGTGGGCTGTATGTAACGTTAAAATCTCCGATAAAAGAATTTTTCAGATGGGCTTTGTATATGGCCCGGCCAAGGGCCTTAGGATTTCGGCTCAATTCCACAGCTGCCGCATCCGCAAGAATTTCTCTCTGTCGACTGATGAGTGTGCTGAGCAGATGCATGATGATGTTTGATACAAACACGGCAAAATAGACCATGAAGTGAGCCACAGCTCCGCTTCCTTGGGCTTGAGAGTGATGTCTCTGATATGAGGTGTCGGGCTCAATGGCTTGCCTGAACCGTTCGAAGAAATTAGCGAGAGAGCAAACCAGTGTGATGTAGAAGGTGTCGCCGCGGAGGATGTGCGCCAGCTCATGAGCGACCACAGCCTGGAGCTCGTCTCTTGTGAATTCAGCCAGAAGCCCCTCAGTAATGATGACATTCGGTGTTTCATCTGCAGAAATTACTGCCATAGAATTTACGGCAAAGGAGGGGATGACATGCGGTTTGACTTTGGGGAGTCCGCTTGCGATCCTGATCTCTTCCACAGTGTTCGCGAACTGCTGATGATAACGGTCGGAAAGATCCGGGGGACGAGCATCAAGGCGCTTGAGGATGAATTGAGCCCCGAACTTTCTGGCATCAATATACTGGAAGGAAGCGATGAGGATGGAGAGAGCTCCGTCAAACACAAGGAGTTTTCTCAAGAATGTTGCTGACAGCAAGGCGTCCTTGCTCAGGATGAGGCCGAAGCTGACGACGAAAACGACGGATATGACACCAAGCGCGATAAAGTAAAAAAGAAACAGGAATACTATCAGAAAAATACTTTTTCTCCGCTGTTTGCGCTGGATTTCATAAAAATTTAAAGGGTTTTTTTTGGTCATGGTTGAGCTCGTTCTCATCTGAGCGGTTTCAATTCATGAGTCGTTCCTATGGTATAAAAAATGACTCTAAAAGGAAAGTTGAAGAATCGGGGACGTTCCCCAAGGTGCCACCTTATGAATAAATTACTACTTTGTTAAACTCTCAGAGAAAATTAACGCACTTCAGAGTTCTCTGTTCCTTTCAAAATCAGATAAAATTGATATAAGGTGTCCCCTTGGGGAATGTCCCCATATGTGTTTGATTTCAGATTTTTCCTGTGTTATAAGCATTTTTCAGACTATACGAATGAGAAAAGAGAGGGTTCGCATCTCAACATTCGACATTTCTAGTAAATTAGATGACAATCTTTCAGTAAGAGAGAAAATTTTTTCTGTCATCGGTTTCCTCAACTCTCCCATTTTAAGGCATAATCTCCTAGCATAAGCTATAAAATGAAATGTCAAATATTGAGATTTGACTTCAATATTTAAAAGGAGGTTTTCCAATGACCCGGAAAATAAACACAAGGATAGTCCTTTCTTTGTTTGTGTTCGTGAGCTTGATTTTTGTCCTGAACTCTATAGCGGCCGAACAGAAGAAGCCATTGACTGTTCAGGACATCATGAAATTCAAGCACATTCGCAATCCGGTCATTTCCGAGGATGGGGGATGGATAGCTTACGGCACGCAACCGGACAGGGGAGATGGAGATGCGCGAATTCACAGCCTTAAAACGAATAAGGTGTATACAGTCGAACGGGGAACCAGACCGGTCATCTCTAAAAATTCCAGCTGGGTGGCGATGATTGTCAGGCCTGAAGCAGTGGAGCTTGAAAAAGCAAAAAAGAAAAAGCCCAAGCAGAGAATGGCTCTGGTAGAGACTTCTACCGGAAGAATCAGACAGCTTGAGAGGGTTGAGCGGTTTGCATTCTCTGATGATTCTAACTGGCTTGCGTGTCAGCACTTCAAGGAGGAAGAAAAACCCGAGGAGGAAGAGAAAGCCCAGAAGGGCGAAGAAGAGAAGAGCCCACCTGAAAAAAAGCCGGCTCAGAAAATGAGAAAGTCCGGCAGCACTCTTTTCCTTCTTCATCTGGAATCGGGCAAAGAAACGGGGATTCCCCACGTGCTCTCTTATGCGTTTGACAGCTCATCTCGATTCCTTGCGTATGTGATCGCTGATCCGGAAGGCAAAACGAATGGTCTTTATACAGTGGATCTTAAAAAGGACACTCTGCCGCAGAATGCCATTGCCAGATATGAGGATGGCGTGTTCGTCAATCTTGTCTGGACGAAAAAAAGGAGCAAGCTGGCCTTTTTATCTAAACCTGGCGAGACAAAAAATAAAGACACCAAGGGTTTTTCCCTCTGGATCTGGGACGGAGAGACCGGAAAATCTGTTCGGGCTGTCGCGGATGAGGATGTACCTAAGGGCTGGTTTATTCCGGAAAAAAATAGGGTCTCCTGGAGCCGGGACGGAAAACGCCTCTTTTTTGGATTTAAGCCAGAAGAATTCTATGAGGG
>DAOVAM010000212.1 GCA_030671065.1 Candidatus Aminicenantota bacterium | reverse complement strand
CCATTTGTACAGGACAGCTTCATTATGGTTGAACACGAATTCATCGTACTCCTCACACAATTGCGCAGCGGTCCGGAAGGTGGAGAGCGTTTCGCCCGCTCCTTCTTCCCATTCCCACAACCAGACAGGATCAAGGTGGGCATTGCATATGAGATAAAGAATCTTGGATGACATTTCGTTCTCCAATTTAGAAATCGTCAAGGCAGAAAGGCTTCCACCCAGAAATCCTTTTTTGAGTACAAAATTATGGCTTCCTCGTCTGAGGACTGGATGATGGTTCCGCTCGAGCGAAAACCAGGCGGTCTTCCCTTTGAAGCTCTCTTGATCTCAAGGTTGATCCTCCCGTCCCTGAGCGGAAACAAAGCCTTGATCCTTTTTATACCCGGAAGCAGTCTTGGCCTTAACCTGAGATGCCGTATCTCGGGTTGGATTCCGATGACATGGCGGCAGAGCAAGATGAGCATCTCTGCCCATGTCCAGGGCGTTATCCCGACCTGAGGAAAGGGCGGGGCCAGCCGGGGACCATAGAATTCAAACCAGGAACCTGCCTGGGCCCCGGGAAGAGTCCCCATCCATCTAAGCACCCGCCACACCTTCTCATATTCTCCTCTTTCCGCGTACGCGCGCGCGATGAACAGCGAAGGAAACGGCCAGGGACCGGGCGAATCGGGTTCAGAACTGGCATGGTAGCGGCCGTATCCACCGTCCTCCCATCGCTGGTTCCAGAGCGCCTCAAGACTCTCCATTGTTAAAGAGGCCAGAGGCGAATCGGGAGATACGAATCCGAAGGCGATAGGAAGAGAAGCGGATGCGTCGGGATTGAGAAGATGGGTTTCATCGGAAACTAATGGAGCTTCTTCCGGAAGCTGGGCTTCAGGGAGAGGCTCAAGAGACTCCTGGACAGTGCCATCCATCCTGCGGCGTTTGATGAAACCACGTTTATCAACCAATCCGAACTTTGCATGGTCCAGCATGGCGTGCTTTATCCATTCGGAACGCCTTTCCCAGCGCTCAGCCTCTTCTTCTTGGGAAACCACCCGGGCAAGTTCTGCAGCAGAGGAAAGCCCCATCGATGTCCACAGCTGATGGGTCAATTCCATCCCTTCCTCGATGCCATGAAACTTATGCCGCTCCCAGTATTCTCTCCGGTTGGCCAGAAGGCCCGACGGTTGATGCCGGAAGACTTCCTTCAGCGGGAACTCAGCCGTGGCTGTGATCTTACTCCAGTTATTAGATATGATGTCCTGATCTCCTGACCATTGGACATAATTCCTCAATGCATACAGGAGCACCCCGTTCTGGTCGAGCTCAACCTCATCAGGATGCCGTTTCTCGCTGGAATCGATCGTGTCTCCTTCATCCGTCACGAATTCCGAAAGCAAACGCTCGAGCATCCGGCGGGCAATCTCATGGTGTCCCGACAGCGTCAGTCCGATGGTCATCATTGCCTGATCGCGAACCCACTCCCTGTTGTACTGCCAGATGCTGCCGTCCACCTTTCCTGTGCTCGAGATGGCCGCAGGCAGCTGGGCCCGCGAAGCGTTGAAATAATGATCCAGGAGAGGTTCACCAAAAGATACCGACGCGACATTGCCCCAGTGCTCAAGCACTTCCTCCTTGACTCCACATTTCGAAACAAAATCAACGTCCACCCGGCTCTTCGTGCTGTCCAGCGCATACCGGAGAAAGGCTGTCTTTTCCTCTTTGGGATCCAACCAGAGTTCCTGTTCTACAGTCCTCTCGCAAACTCCTGTCTGGAGCCAGACCCGGATCTTATTTTTTTGCAAATTCCTGATACGGATTTCGCGGATGAGTACAGGTTGAAATTTATCCGGGCAGTAAAAATGTTCCGCAACACCGACACTCCTGGTTCTCCACTGAATCCGGGCAGCGGGTGCTTGATATTCCAACAGCCAGCCCGCGCGTAAACTTTTACCTTGCGATGTATAAACGGAAGTTCCTGACTGTATCCGGATCATCGTGCTTTCCAGCCCGGACTCGGGATCTAGTGTCAGGGAATCTCTCTTCTTTCCTAAACGTTCAGGATCCAGGACCAGAAGGCCGACTGGAGTTCCTTCTCCGCCTGGAGCCACCTGGACAGCCGCCTGGATGAAGCCGTTACCCAGAAAAAAATAGGATGCTTCCTTTAACCTTGTCCGGACATCGGGATGTCCCTTGGCGGGATCATCGTCGTAGAAGTGCTCCTGAACATCAATCATTGGCAAACCTTGAATTTCTCCTATTACTCCTGGAACCCAGATCAGGCCGGAATCCAGATTTTCTTCGCCGCTATGAGTTCCGTGTCGCTTGTGAGTGACAAGGGATCATTCGATTTCGTGTAAAAAACAAAACCTTTGTATCCTGTCAGATATTGATATCTTTTTTTCCGGAAGCCGCTTATCGCCACCACAACGGCAGGCTTCTCGGTTCTAGAAAGGATTGTCGTGAACTCGTTCGGCTCTACGCTCACGATCGCGCCGGACGCCTTGATGGCCTGGGCAATCGCAGCCGCGGCAATAGCAGCACCCGATGCTCCTGCAGCATATGCCATGTCGAATCACCTCCTTGTTGCGCACACTCAAAGACATAAAATGCGATATAAACTTAAATATATTTAAACTGGATGTCAAACTCATATGAATATAAATAAAGAATCTGCTTGGAATGAGTGGAAAACATCTCTTTTGTTCATTATCTAAGGATGATAAACGGAAGGAGCCAAGTGTTTTTTTGGGGCTTAGCTGTCTTTTAAGGGAATCATTCTCGCTTTTTAATGTAACCAAGAGACCTTAACTTTTCAAGGTCCTCTTTGGACAGCTGGGACTTCTTCTTCAAATACTTCTCAGTAAATTCAATATACTCTTGAATTTTCTTGATATAGTCTTCAAGCAAACCAGACAAGGCCTTCATTTCCTCATCTGGATTCTCATAAATATTGTTGAGTTCAAATTTATCTTCTGCCAAATCGTAGGCTTTGTACTTATTTTTAAATATCAATTTAATATTGTTTTTCAACAGGCCGTATTTCAGTGGCGTTTCTTTTATTTGAAACATTTTATTTTTTTCCTGTTGGGCAGATCCTTTATACGTTTCAAAATAAAACACCCTTTCTTTATTACTCGATTCAAACAAATTCTCACCTTCCATTTGTTCAGGAACTGGGTAATCCAGCTGTGAAAGAATAGTAGGAGCGACATCCATCAGTGAAACCTTCCTCTCTATAACGCTATGCAAATTCTTATTCCCTGGCAGTTTCACGATCAAAGGAATATGGAGAGTGGAATTATACAGCAATTGACCATGGCCATAATAATTGTGTTCTCCGAATCCCTCTCCATGGTCGGCCAAAAATATGATTAAAGAATCCTCATAAAGATTAAGATGCTTTATCTTCTTGATCAATTCTCCAATATAAAAATCAACATACCCCACTTCCGTATCATATTTTTTAATTTTTCTAAAACTGCATCCTTTTGGATAGAATGAAGGGAATACTACATTGTATCCGCGATCAAATTTCTTATGGTAGTTATAGGGCTTATGAGGCTCATTATAATGCACCCAGAGAAAAAATCTTTTTCTTGAATTCTGTTCAAGCCATTCAAAAGCAGCCTCATTGACTTTTGGTGCCTTTCCCTCAGGGCTCATTACGCCGAACCACATTTTCCTGTTGAACACTTCAGTATAATCATCAAATCCCTTATCAAGGCCGCATATTTTCTTCTTCAATGTCCAGATCGCAACAAATGCACCTGAATAATAGCCATATTTTTTTAAAAAATGAGGCAAAAGCTGGATATTGTCGAATATCGGCAATCCGTTGCTTTTCGCTCCATGTTTGTATGGAGGGAGAGATGACAGCATTGAAGCGAATGCTGGACCAGTCCGGGGCACAGGCGTATAACAATTATTGAATTGAGTTGCATTTCTAGCAAATTCGTCAATATTAGGGCTGGTGTTTCTTGGATATCCATAGCAGCCGAGATGGTCAGCTCTCAATGTATCCACGGCAATGATAATGATATTAGTCGAATATGAAAAAGTACAAAAAACCAGAATTGAAAAAGCAATTATGAGGAATCTTTTTGAAGACATCTCAGCCCTCCCGGATAACTACTTTTTATTTCTGTTT
>DAOVAM010000257.1 GCA_030671065.1 Candidatus Aminicenantota bacterium | reverse complement strand
CCTGGCACTGTTTTACGGGACATCCGTTTGTTCGGAAGAGGTCGAGGGGAAAACATTGACCTATTTGACGACTCGTCCGGTTTCGAAATCGGCACTTTTAGTCGGGAAATATGCGGCCTACACGTCTTTGGCCATTATCATAACAAGCATCGGAGTGATCCTGTCATTCTTGATCCTGAATTTGGATGATTTGCTCAATTTTTCCCTGTATAAGACTTTATTGAGAGATGTGGTTGTCCTGAGTTTGGGGCTGATATGCTACACAGCTTTTTTCACATTTATCGGCACGATCATGAGAAAATCGATCCTGTTCGGGCTGATATTCAGTTTCGGATGGGAAAACGTGATCCAGTATTTCCCTGGATCCACTCAACGCTTTGCCATTGTTCATTATCTCAAGTCTCTTCTGCCCATCCCAAAAACAGGACGATTCTCCTTCCTGATGGTCAGGTTGGAGCCCAGCTCGCCTCTGTTTTCAGTGTTTATGATTTTCCTGATTACAGGAGTGTTTCTCGGTTTAGCCTGTATTATTTTTTCCTGGAAAGAGTATATATTTGAGGATTGATAGTTAAAGGAAGAGGGGACAAACTATTTTTTCTCTTTTTCCTCTTCTGTCTCTTCCAAAGTGAATTTACTCACGAAATCGTTGAAAAAATCATCTGGATAGCTGGCATAGATTCTCACGTGGTCAGATGCGGACGTAATTTCGATTCTGTCTAAGACCTCTGCAAAGTTAAATTCCTGGATCGTGATCATGGATCCCATTTCTTTCAGTCCGATCAGGTTGTCAGCCATTTCCTGATTGGAGACGGGATCACTGCTCCTGAGCTTGATCTCAGCCATGATAGTCCTGTTCTTGTAGTCGAAGGAGAGAGAGATGGCCTGGACAGATTCCAGGTTATATGCCATGGGAATTTCCTCGCTCAATGCAGCGGTGGCCTCCGGAGGAATGAGAACTCCTCCCCAGAACAGGGCGTTCTTGTCCGTATCCTTGAACAGGGCTGAGAATTCTTCGTTTTGCAGAACGCTCTTTTCTTTTTTCTGCAAGACGTCTATGACAGATTTAACGAGAGGTGCGTTTCCAGCGGCGATGTTTGACTTGTCTATGAAGGCGAAGGTGCCTTCTTCGTCTTCTTCTTTGTAATTGTATAGCGTGTAGCCGTTGTATTCCTCTTCTGTGAGCTCACTGCCTGTCTCTTTGGTTTTGGCTTTGAAGAAGGAGAGAAGCGCCTCTTTGTCGTATTTGAGGTTGACGACTCCGACAGCCCACTCGTGCTTATCTTCAGTATCTTCCCCTTCTTTCAGGGCTGCCGCGACGAAATACACATCCTTTTTAAGCTCGATTCCAGTCATGCCGACGAATTCCTGGTAGTCCGTGAATTCCTCGAATTCCTTCTCTTCCATTTTTTTATTGACGAGTTTATCCACGGATTCTACCGTCAAGATCCTTTGGACATCGATGAAGAACACTGCGGCCACATCTTGAGGAAGAAGACGGAGCATCTCTTCAGCTTGTGCGGCGCCAGCGCTCTTTCCCAGAGGACCTTTCTCGCAGGAAATAAATGAAAACAGAGCAAAAATAATCGCTACAGCGATGGCGGAGAATTTTTTCATTTTTTTGCCTCCTCGGTTAATTATATGGTCTTATTCTTTGCTTAAGACTGTGAGAACTATACCAGATAAAACACAAACAGAGCAAATGAATTCTCTTGTTGGTTCGTTTGGATTCTTGTCGCTCATATCGAGAGGATTAACATAGAGTCGCACTTCAATTCATTATACGAAATTCATCCCAGTAAGGTTCACCCTTCATCAATAAAACAACCCATCAACCTGATGCATAGCCCGCAGAGAATAGATTTTATGCTTTGTTCTCAGGTTTTAAGCCTTGATCTCAAGTACAAGTAGAGGAAAATCACAGCAATGACCAGGACGATCACGACAGAGACTATGATGATAAATGTCGTTGTGTCAGTGAACTCTATTCCTGGAGAAACGACAGGCAGAGAGATCGAGGAAGCATGATGGCTGTTCTGGTAGATCGTGATCTGAGGCGGCGGGGATAACTCGGGTGTTTGAAAGTTGCTCTGGTCTGCACAGGCGATTGTCACGCGGATACGGTGGCCGGCATCGAAGATGTTGGATGTCGGATGAAGGTCAAAAACCAGCTGCACGGGCTTTTCCGCAGGAAGAGGAGCAACATCCTCCTTGAAGCTCCTGTGAAAGGGAAGTCCCATGTATTTGAACGGTGGCTCTGAGACTTTGCGGTGAGAGGCCCTGAGTACTCCTTCCGTGATATAGTGGGAGTATCCATCTTCGTCCACCTCTTCCAGATAGACAAAGAAATCGCCGTCCCCGGCAGTCGATGACAGCCAGAGAGTGACAACCG
The DNA here is from genome assembly GCA_030671065.1 of Candidatus Aminicenantota bacterium. Taxonomy (GTDB): domain Bacteria; phylum Acidobacteriota; class Aminicenantia; order Aminicenantales; family Aminicenantaceae; genus SOIA01. The sequence continues at coordinate 686 of DAOVAM010000257.1, read as the reverse complement.
GATGGCCTGTCACTTCCGTGTCTTGCTCCAAGGGCGGGGTTGAGTAGGTCAGTGCTTTCCTGTCGTTTGGAGACATATCCGGATACCGGAAATCGACTCCCAGGCCGTTGTACCATCTCGTGGAATGGCCTGATGTAGTGGTGTAATCTACTGCATACTCGACCTGCCCAGATTCGTTGGCTGGAGCCTCAGTGTTTAGAATCCCATCATTAGAGGAGCCGATGCTTCCTGATGGGCCATCGTGGAAGTAGAAAGGAGTGGGCTTGGCCTCAGGAAGTGGCCATCTGGTGGCTGTTCTCCAGGCTTCATCCTCAGGAGCTCCCATGGTGAAATAATAAATGGGCGGCTCATCCATGATTCCGTTATCGATTCCCTTGAGCCAGTAGTCGTACCAGCGCAGCCGCTCAGCCCCGAGGTCGAATTCCAGATCAAATCCGGTCAGAGGACGCACAGTCTCTGCCCAGCTTTGGCCAGGACCATGAGACCGGGGAGTGATGATGATCTTCTGGGGATTTTCAATGTTATTGAACCAGGTCAGCATATCCCGAGGCCAGAGATCAAACCATCCCGCGACATGGTAAACGGCAACATCGGACTCGTTGATTCCCTTTAAAGAATCATGAGGGCTCCAGAAGAGATAGGGCATGACTTGAAACTCTTCTAAGGAGCCGTTCCGGTAAGGAGAG
>DAOVAM010000268.1 GCA_030671065.1 Candidatus Aminicenantota bacterium | reverse complement strand
GATGTAAGCAAAGGTCACTGCCGCTTGAATCAGAAAGATCAGGTAAAAAAGCCCGAATGTGGAAAAAGGATGCTTGAAGACGAATCCCAACGCCTCCAGAGTGGACTTGAAAATATTGCGGCTCTTTTCCAGGACGATTTTGATGCGAGCATAATCAAAGACCATCTGGACAAAGAGAAGAAAGGCGAAGGTTAAGGCGCTGAGCGCGAGTCTGAGGATGAAGGGAGTGACCTCAGTGGTTGATTCTGCAGCGATGTCATTTATAATGGAGTTGATGCTGTCCAGGAAAAAGATGCCGATAGCCATGATGAGTCCCCAGGACAGCAGCATGAGAGATAGAAAACGGAAAAATTGAGTGCCGGCTCCCTGAGAAAATTCTCTCAGAGTGAATCTCGGGATATCCTTGTTGAAGGTCGAAAGGATTCCGCCGGCCAGGAAAACACGAAAGATGATATAGAAAAGTCCGAAAGCCATAAGGAGAGGTGGAATGAAGAAAAATCTCATCTGGATGAGGCTTTCCAGGTTGTTGAGGATGGCTCCTTTGCCGATGATCGAGGGAGAAAAAGTTGTCTCCAGCCCTTTTGCGTCATCCCTGAATTCTTCCCACCAGATGTAGTCAAAGCCTTCGGCCATCCTGGAGCCAGCCTCGCTCTGGCCGAGTGAGTCCTTGAGAGAGCTGTACATCGGGATGGCGAGAAGCAAGGAGAAGAGCAGGTTGACTATGTATAGGAAGAGCACCATTTTTGTGACTCTGCCTGTGGCTATAAATCCTCTGCCAAAATTCCAGAAAACTTTCATCCTTATCCTCCGTTTCCGGTTAACCGCCAAATATAGTGAAGAACTCCAGGGCGTGCTGGAGCCAGGCCATCCAGTTGGAGACCCACTTGAAAGGAGCCAATTTATTTGGCTTTCGCATCATACTGTTGTTGGTCCGGTTGATGTCCAGGACAAACTTGAACTCCGGATCCACTATGGCCTTTTTTATCCGGGAAGGTTTCAGGTATGTGAATTTTTTCCACCTGTATTGTCCATCCCATGTCTCTCTGATTTCCTCTCCGTCTTCGAAAACGACGAGGACATCCACAGGCAGTTTCACCTCTCCCAGTCTGCGCACGATAACTTCTGAGTTATAGCGATTTTCTTTGATTTGTCGCTTTATGTACTCTCCGTCAAACCATCCTTGAGGCTGTTTGACTCTCTGGCTTGAGACTTTTCCGATCGCATAGTCGAGTTTTCCTGAGCCGTAGATGAATTGATCCAGAAACCAACTCATGTCCCGGCCTGCGAACTCAGAGACAACAGCGTAGAAATCTTCTGGACGGGGATGTTTGAACCAGAACCGCTGTGAATACGATTTTATCATCTCCGAGAAGAGATCTTGCCCCATGAATCTTTTCAGCGTTCTCAACATCAGTGAGGCTTTCGAGTAGGAATTGGCACCGTAGCTTCCTCCTTCCAGGAATTCCCAGGCGAAGCGCTGTATCTCGTCCATGTCCGAGGTCTGGCGGTGGCTGGAGATTCCATCGGACTCGATTGGGATTCTGAGGTTCTTGAACGTGACAGGAATCCCGAAATAGGTCCGGTTGTAGACAGGTTGCCCGTAGGCCGCGTGATAGACTTCTGTATCCAGAAAGGAAGTGAATCCCTCGTCCATCCAGGCATTCTCGAATTCGTTGGTGCCGACAAGGCCGTAGAAGTAGCCATGCCCGAACTCATGGATGGTCACTCCTTCAGGGCGGGAGATGCCTTTCCATGTGATAAAGTACGCTCCGCCGGTGAACAGCGTCGGGTACTCCATCCCTCCGGAGCGGCTGTTGTAGGCCGGGTCGACACAGGTAGCTGTTGTGTAGGGATAGTCCCCGTAGAAGAGGCTGCAGTATTTGATGGCGTTTTTCACGGCATTCATGTAGCGGCCCTTGAGCCTCCGATGCTGAGGCTGGAGCAGAAGAGTGATTTCTGTGGTCTTTCCCGGAACAAACTCGAAACTTTCTATGGTTTCGAGGAATCGAGGGCTGGCTGTCCAGGCAAAATCATGCACACTATGCTGGTGAAAGTGATGGGTTGTGGTCCCATCATTATTATCGGTCTTTCCCCTGCGCTCTCCGGTGGCGCCAATAATAAAAGAGGAGGGGAGAGTGATTCGGACATCGTATGTTCCGTAATCGGCAAAATATTCGCTCGCAGAATGGTACTGGTGGCAGTTCCATTGACCATCTGCGAAAACGCCGATCTTCGGAAACCACTGAGCGATGAAATAATAATCCTTGTATACTCCTGTTCTGGAGATGGGACGGGGGATTTTGGATTCAAACTCGATCCTGAGCTGGATTGTCTGGCCGGGCCTGACGGCACGCGGGAGTACGACTGAAAAAACGGTTTGGTCAAAAAGGTTCCCGTCATCCGGATGCTGGAACTCCATGAGCGGCATCAGATCGGACTCCTGGAAGAAGGGATTTGCCAGGATCTTGATCGACTCTACTCGGCAGTGTCCCCAGTCTTCTTCCTTGAAACCGGAGATGCTCCTGCCTCTCCTTTCGGCTTCTGTGAGAAAAGTGCTCATGTTGTTCTGGAAGGCATTCCAATAGAGATGGAACCTGAGTTCATTCGTCGGGTAGGATGTATCGTTCGTCCAAGAGAAGATCTCTGTGGCTTTAATCGTTTTATTTTCGGTGTTCAGTCTCACATCCATCGTGTAATTAGCGATTTGCTTGCAGAAGGTTTCCTGGGAAAATGCCGTGGAATGTGAAAAAATGAGGATTATCAATATGTATAATGAGAGATATTTCTTAAACAACTTGTCCTCCTTTGTGAATGATTTTTCCATATTATTAAAGATGTCTTTTTTT
>DAOVAM010000039.1 GCA_030671065.1 Candidatus Aminicenantota bacterium | reverse complement strand
CATTAACCGCAAGGTATGTGTTTACTCAACCACCTCAGCCTGTCACCAAAGTCGGACAGAAAGGAGCCAATTAAAATGAAAGACTGGCCATGGTACGGGCATCTCCTTTTAATTGGGATATTTGCAGCTCTTTTGTATTTTGTCTGGTTCAAGCCCAAAACTAATGAACTGGTCAACCTTAAAGACGAAAGAGCAAAAATCGAGGGTGAAGTCAGGAACCTTCAGTCAAAAAAGAGACAGCTGGACAAAATAGAAAGGGAAATTGCCATCCTGAATGAAACGCTCATGGATCTTGAGGCTATCATCCCTCAAAGGAGAGAAATCTGGGATATTTTGAGAAATATGCAACAGCTCGCCATCAACTCCCGCCTCAAAATCGAGAAGTTTGATCCTCAGGGAGAAGTACGGAAGGAATTTTACTTCGAGTGGCCGATTGACCTGGAAATAACCGGTGACTACCACAACCTCGCACTTTTCTTTGATCGGCTGAGCAATTTTTCACGTCTTTTCAACATAGAGGATTTCTCTATAAAAGCACTCCAAAGACAGACCGATACGAACACTATCTCCGCTTCCTACACAGCCAAGACCTACATCTTCCGAGAAGAACCTCCGGACAAAGCGGGGAAAAAAGCAAAAAGGAAGTAAAAATGAAAAAAGCACAATCGCTCTTTCTTTTAATGGGTTTCCTTTGTGTATGCACACAGATCATATATCCTCAAGAAGTGAAACAGGATACCAAGCAAGAAGAAAAAAAGGGCATCAAAGAAATCACTGAGGTCATGCCGAAACAGACCCGACCCACCTACGCCCGCGCAGGACGAAAAGATCCCTTCGTGGATTTACTCGCTCAGCAAGAATCCAGGAAAACAGTTGAAGGAGAAGACGGACCTCAGGTCTCTGTTGAGAACGTGAATATTATCGGGATCGTCAAGGCAAGAGGTCAGTTCACTGCGATCGTATCCGGTCCTGAGGATTTTCCTCTTTTTGTCAAAGTTGGCCACAAATTCTCCGATGGCTTCATTCTGTCGATCAACGAGTCTAAAGTCACTTTCCGGAAGACTTCAGAAAGAGGCTCACCTTTATTTAAACCCAAAGATATAATCAAAGAAATTCTGATAGAGGAGCGAAGATGAAAAAGAAAAAAATATTCCAGGTTCTATCTTTATTTTGTTTCCTTTTCCTCTTATGGGGAGTAGCCAGCAGCCAATCCTCAGTCAGCATAAATAAGATATTCGTCGAATCTAAAGACCTCAACACTCTTATATATTTCGAAACGAACGCATCTCTCCTGATTACCGGAACATACTATTCCCAAACAGACCCTTCAACAATTGTCATAGAACTGGACAGGTTCACTACCGATACTGAAACCCAAATCGACCTTCAGGGATCTTTACTCGTTGAAAACATCAAGATCGAGGATGCAGGAGCAGAGAAAGCCCTCGTCCTTATACAGCTTCGGGAGAAAGTCCCCTACCGGTTCTATACTTCGAATGGTTTCACAGTGGTTGAGCTGAACAGGATTCAAAGAACGCTGAACGGATACATCCTCACATCAAACACCGAAGAACAGCTCAAAAGGATGCCCCAAAAGGCCATCCAGTTCAGAGGAGTCGGTATCATAGAGAGAATCGACAGCCTAGAGGTTACTGCCAAACTGAGTGAAGAAGCTGTTTCCCAGGTTTTTGCTCTGGAAAATCCTCTCCGTTTAGTGGTTGATTTTTTCGATACTCTCTACCCTGATCCAACCTATACGTATCCGGTGCAGAGACTGGGAATTTTTAGAGTGAGAACGGGACAATTCCAGAGGGAAAGCCCCTACACCATTGCCCGACTAGTTTTCGACCTCTCTGAACCTCGATACTACACACTGGACATTAATAGGACTGAAATCATCGCTTCTTTCACAAAGGGACCCGTGAGCCGTGCCATTCCCGCAGTCCCCACTCCTAGGCCAGAAATCGAAGTTCCCCCCAAGGTGGAGAGGCCTATCGAGGATGTCATTCCTGAAGTCAAACCGCCGGTCAAGGCTAAAGTCGAACCCAGAGAGGAACCGTACCGTCCAGGAGCTCTCGGAGAACGCGAGGTTGGATATTCTGGGGAGATTATCGGAGCTATGAAGTTCAAAGACGCTGATCTAAGGGATGTGATTTTCTGGATCGCAGATTTCGCTGGATTGAACGTTGTCTTTGACCCAGAAGTGAGAGGAACTGTCACCGTCGACTTAAGATACGTTCCCTGGGATCAAGCTCTGGATCTCATTTTAAGACAGAACAAAATGGGAAGAACCCTCGAAGGAAACATTCTCCGGATCGCTTCTGTCGCTTCACTCACACGGGAAGAAGAAGAGCGGAGAAAATTGGAAGAAAGCCGGGAACTGGCAGGACCTCTCCAAACAAAATACTATGAACTCTCCTATGCACGGGTTGGAGATATCCAGAGTCTCCTCGCCGGTAAAATCTCGACCAGAGGGGAATTGATCGTCGATGAACGAACAAACACTCTGATCATAACGGATGTAATAGACAGATTTGATCTCATGGAACAACTCATTGCTGTGCTGGACACCCCGACTCCACAAGTCTCTATCGAGGCTCGCGTTGTCGAGGCCACATCCAATTTTGTCAGGAATCTGGGAATTCAATGGGGATTCCGCGGAGCAATGGATCCTTTTTACGGAAATCAGACATCTCTTCAATTCCCGAACACGGTCGACGTAAATGGAGCTATCATCCCGACAGGAATCACAACACGAGGACTCGGAGGGCCTCTGGGTGGTTATGCGATAAACCTTCCTGCCCCCTCATTCAGCACAGCACTAGGGCTCTCTTTTGCCAATGTGATGGACACAGCCAGGATCGACCTTGCTCTTTCTGCCATTGAGAGTACTGGTGAGGGTCGAATCATTTCTTCCCCGTCAGTTACGACTCAGAACAACCATCAGGCCAAAATCATCCAGGGTCGGCAGATTCCTGTCCAGACTGTTGCAAACTTCACAACATCAGTCCAGTTCAGGAATGCGGCTTTGGAACTGACGGCAACACCTCAGATCACAGCTGAGGGGACCATCATCATGGACATCGAAATTAAAAATGATGCTGCAGACTTTGCCAACCTGGTCAATGGAATTCCTCCGATCACGACTCAAAGTGCACAAACACGAGTCATGATCCCTGACGGAGGGACGACTGTTATCGGAGGAATTTACAGAACAGAAGATTCCATCTCCCGAGAAAAAGTACCTTTTCTCCATAAAATTCCGATTCTAGGAATGTTTTTCAAAAATTTCGCTCGCACCAAGCAGCACAGAGAACTTCTGATATTCATAACTCCAAGAATAATCAAATAACAAGGTGGAACCATGAAAAAAATAAAATTTGTTTTGAAAATAGGGGCCCTTCTATCATGTGTCTTTCTTTTGTCTACCTGTACGATCCACCCAGACAACAGGAGCAACAGCATACTTTTGGTTGCAGTGATATCAGGCCACACTGACGGCGGAGATGCCGCCGATTTCCTCGAATCGGATGTCTGGGAAAATACTGACAACACCGTCCTGGCAGATGTTATTACTGCTTCACTCGAGGCGAAACTTAAAGAGCCGGAATCCATCGGGCTTGGACCATCGTACCTGAACAGAATCAATATCCACAGCTATGATGTGAGCTACACCTATGTCGATTCAAATATAGATCCTTCTCCGGGTGCCCCATTGACATTCACAGGTCGTCTATCCCTGCAAATAGATGTTGATGCCAGCGTGGACCTTGATTTTGTCGTTGTCCGAGCACAGGCAAAAACAGTTCTCCCTTTACTTGGTATAGCGGGAACGGAAACATTACAGGTCGTGGCTCGAATCACCTTTTATGGAGAAGATATAGCGGGCCAGCCAATCGAGGCAACAGGCTATCTCACGATCTACTTCGCCGACTACGTAGACGTATAATCGCCAGGCTTTTCTCAACACTCAAAATCGTGTTCCCTCTCCAGGGGAGAGATCCCTATCCAATCAATCCTCCCAATCCCCGCCTGCTCAAACGCAAGACGTTCATCCAATTCAAAGATTAAACCGGAAAGCATCATATGGAAGCGATTGCTCACTAATTGGGTCACATCTTGAGTAATGATATTGAAGACAAAAGTGTCATTGCGAACGAAGTGAAGCAATCTCATAAGAAGTAAGTGTCATTGCGAGCGCAGCGTGGCAATCTCATAAAAATAATATTTTTATTTTAAAAATGCCTTCATTTCACTTCATAGGACTTCCGAACTTGTGGCGAGTAAAAGGAAGGAGTTTTCCATACTTTTTATCTTAAGAGATTGCCGCGCTGTGCTCACAATGACACTTTACTAAAAAGGGGCCTGGCCCCTTTTTATAAATCAAAAACGTGAATGGATTTTCTGACTTTAATTGACTGCAGCAATTTCTCAAGAACGTCATCCAGATCTTTCTTTGTCTTCGCCTTGAGAATAACCTGAATCCTGCTCTTTCCTCTCAACTTTGAGATCGGAGCCAGCGCGGGACCCAAGATCTCGATATCTCTAGAAGCATCTCTCACGCGGCTTAAAAATCCTCTTGATTGTCTGGCTACGAATCTCAGACTCTCTCCCTGGAAAAGGACCTCAACCAGATGAGTAAAAGGAGGATATTTCATGAGGCGACGAAAATTCAGTTCTTGTTCAAAGAAAGACATATAATCTTCACAGGCAGCCTGACAAATACTGAAATGATGAGGAAGAGCTGTCTGGATGATGATTTCTGCTCCCTCCTTTTTTCTGAGAAATCTCATCATCTGGCTGATCGCCTGAAAAGTTTTCTGACTGGCCTTGTAGTCTGACAGGGTGAGGAGTGTTTCTGGATAGAGAATGGAAACCAAAGAGGCCTGCGGGAGGTCAGCCTGATGAGCCAGGAGCTGAGTTCCAATCAGAATATCAATTTCTCCTCTCTTGAATCCTTGAAGAATTTTTTCTTGCTCTTCCCTTTTCAAATCTGTTGCAAAGGCAGCTATCCTGCTTTGAGGAAAAATTCCCTTCAATTCTTCCTCAACAGCCTCGATCCCCACTCCTCTTCCTCTGATCATCCTGCTTCCGCAATCCGGGCAATTCTCTTCAGCAGGAGTCTGATAATCGCAGTAATGGCAAATCAACTTTTTTTCTTTTTTGTGGTATGCCAGAGCAATATCACACCGGACACAACGGGGAACAAAATTGCAATTGGAACACAGAAGATAAGATGCATACCCTCTCCGATTCAAGAAAACCAGGATGGATTCCTTCTTCTTCAATTTTGTCGCAATTCGCTCAGCCAGCCTCCGGGAGATCAGTCCTTTTTCTCGCCTATCATCGACAATTTCAACTCTTTTTTTCTCTCCTCTCCCGCGTAACTCCATCAGGTATCCTCTTCTTCTGGCTCTATAAAACGCACTGACAGAAGGAATTGCTGATCCGTAAACCAGGCCCGCCTTTTCCTGTTTCGCCCTCAACCACGCTCCTTTCCTGGCATCATAGCTGGGATTTTCTGGCTGGAAATAGGATTCATCCTGTTCCTCATCGACAACAATCAAGCCCAGATTATCAACCGGGGCAAAAAGAGCTGAACGGGGCCCGACAATGACGTGTGCTTCCCCCTTTTTTATCCTCAGCCATTCGAGCTCTCTCATCCTTTCGGTGAGCCGGCTGTGAAGAAGGGCCACTTTTTCCCCCAGCCTTTTCTCAAACTGTTCTCTCAGAGCCTGAGTTAAAGCGATCTCTGGAACCAAAAACAAAATCCTCCTTCCCTGTTCCAGGATTCTTCTTATCAGATAAAAATAAACCGACTCTCTTTTCTCTTGGGAACCATACAAGAGAAAGGGAGAAAAGACCTGCTTTCCAAGCACAGATGCCATTTCATCAGCAGTCTTGCGGGAAGGAGAGTCCAACGAAAAATCCATCTCCAGTTGAGCTTCGCTTCTGGAGACAGACGGAGCTTTTTTGTGCCCCGTCCTTTTGATATCCCTCAGCATGTGCACAAGTCCTTTCTTTTCGAGACGGGAAAGAAGAGCCGAGAGATTTTTAATCTTCAACTTCCTTTTCAGAAAAAGAATGCTGTATTCCTTATCCCTGAGGAAGCTCAGAAGTTCCTTTTCTTCTTGCGGGAGGCCTTCCTTCCGGACTGCTTCTTTTCCTTTTTCTGTCAGAGATACTCTGACCTGACTTTTGAGAATAAAGGACGGCGGCAGTGAAGCCTGCAGCACATCTCCCCACGAGGAATAGTAATAATCGCTCAACTTCCGTGTGAAGGAAAGAAACGAAGACGCAAAAACAGGCTCCTCACCCAGCACTTCCACGATGTCTTTGAGTTTAATATCGGAAGACTGCTTTTTTCTCCTGAGTCTTACAATAAATCCGGTCATTATTCTCTGACCGAATGGCACAAGAACTCGGGATCCAACCAAGGCTTTTGTACTCAGCGATTCAGGAATGGAGTAAGTAAAAGCCTGACTGACCGGCAAGGAAAGAACGACTTCAGCGTACAAGGTCATTTTTTGTCCAGGAAGGCCATGACTTCTTGCATGTCTTCCCAAACCATCTTCTTGAGTATTTTGTTAGGTTCGTTCCGGATGAGGTAGGAGGGATGAAAAGTCGGCATCACACGAATTCCCCCATACTCGGAAAAATTACCTCTCAGTGCAGTCATCCCCAGGCGACTGTGGATAAAAAAGTCTGAAGCCGCCTTTCCCAATGATACTATGACTCTCGGCTGAATCATCTCTATCTGGCTCAGGAGATAAGCTTTGCATTTCTCGATCTCGTCCACATGAGGCGTCCTGTTTTCAGGAGGCCTGCATTTGACAATATTCGTGATATAGACCTCTTCTCTCTTAAAATGCATGGCATTTATGATCTTTGAGAGGAGCTGCCCTGCTCTTCCCACAAACGGCCGGCCCTGAATATCTTCATCCCGGCCTGGCGCCTCCCCCACAAACATCAATTCAGCTTCAAGGTTCCCTTCTCCTGGCACCGCATTTTTCCTCCCCTTCCCAAGGGAGCACATCTGGCAGCTCAGGATCTGTTCTTCTAGAGAGGGATACGAGGGTTCTTTTGAAGCAGGAGAAACTCCGATAAAGTCTACGCCAAGCTGGGAAAAAAATCTGACTCTCTCCTCGAGATTTTCTATCAGCTTCTCAGCTTTTTTTTCCAACGATTTCCTCAACTTTATCCAATATGATCTGGCTGATCTCGATTTTTGTCATCTTATCGGTTTGAATCGATTTACCACCGGGAAAAACAATGCTCACCTGGTTAAAATCAGACTCGAAGCCAATCCCTTCCGCCTGCACATTATTAGCAACGACCAGATCCAGGCCTTTCTTTTTCAACTTTTTGAGGGCGTTATTAACGACATCCTCTGTCTCAGCCGCAAACCCGACTAAAACTTTCGAACCCTTTTTCCGGCCTAGCTCAACCAGAATGTCCGGCGTGGGGGCAATTTTGATATTCTCGCCTAATTTTTCTTTCTTGACTTTATTTGAGACAGCTTTAGCAAACATGAAGTCTGACACAGCCGCTGACATGATGACTATATCCGCTTTAGGGAAATGCTTCAGAACTTCTTTTTTCATCTCTTCTGCTGTCTGGACTTGTTTAAGCTCTGCCCTCGATGGTGGAAAAAGATTTGTGGGGCCTGATACAAGGACGACTTCAGCTCCACGTCTGAGTGCCTCCTCGGCAAGTTCATAGCCCATCTTTCCAGAGGACCGATTGGTGAGAAAACGCACCGGGTCCAGGAATTCGCGAGTGGGGCCTGCTGTCACCAGGATTGTTTTATCCTTCAAGCTTTCGCTTTTCTTGATGATCATCAGCCCTTCCTCAACAATCTTATCCGGAGAAGCCAGCCGTCCCCACCCTGTATCCTTACAGGCAAGATATCCGATTTCCGGCTCCACAAATTTAACTCCCAGGCCTTTGAGTTTCCGGATGTTCTGTTGAGTCTGGCGGTGGCAGTACATGGCCTCGTTCATCGCAGGAGCGATGAGAACAGGACACTCGACAGTCGTATAAAAGGTTGAGAGAAAATCATCCGCAACGCCTGATGCAAACTTTCCGAGGATGTTCGCAGTGGCCGGAGCAACCAAGAGAAGAGAAGCTTCTTTGGCCAGAGAAACATGGGCAATCCTCTGCGACTGTTTTTCCTCGAAAGGATTGACAATCACCTCCCGTCCTGAAAGGGCACTCAACAGAAGGGGAGAGATCAGCTGGGATGCATTCCTGGTCATTATCACCTGGACCTGGCAATTTTTGTCCTGAAATCGCCTGATGACCTCGCAGGCTTTGTAAACACTTATAGAAGAAGAGACTCCGAGCGCAATCATGTCCATGTCAATCTCTTATCAATCTTCTGTAAAGCTCTGAAGAATCGGCACAATCTCTTTCTTCTTGGATTCAAGACTGCACCTCATGCTGCGAATGATCGACTCCAGGCACAAAACAGCCTTCTCCAGGTCATCGTTGATAATGATATAATCAAAGTGGGGATAAGCCCTGATATCCTTTCTGGCCACATCGAGTCGCTCCTTGATAGATTCGGCACTCTCCTGGCCTCTTGCTTCAAGCCGCCTTTTCAGTTCATCGAATGAAGGCGGAAGAATGAAGATGAACACCGCCTTCTTCAATTTCGATTTGACTTGTTCGGCCCCGTGGACATCGATATCCAGGAGAAGATCTCCTGTGGATCCTTTCTTCTCAACTTCCCTTTTGGACGTGCCGTAGTGATTCCCGTGAAAGACCGTCCATTCGATCAATCTCTCATCTTTGATCATCTGTTCGAACTCAGACTTGGAAACAAAATAATAATCCTTTCCCTCCTCCTCTGAGTCTCTCTTATTGCGGGTCGTATGAGAAACCGAAAACCGGACATTCTTCACATTTTCCAATACCTTGTGCACAAGGGTGGACTTTCCGCATCCTGATGGGCCGGTGATGATAAAAAGCATCAAATTCCTCCAGTTCCTATAATATCACAAAGTCTGTTTACTCGACATTCTGAATCTGCTGCCGAATACTCTCTACTTCTCCTTTTATGGTCAGAATCGCTTTTGTAATCTCAATGTCCTGAGATTTAGCGTTTATGGTGTTTGCCTCTCTGAAGAGTTCCTGTGCGACAAAATCCAGTTTTTTCCCGACGGGCTCGTTCGATTTCTGAGAAAGAAGCTGCTGCGTATAATCCAGATGACTCTTAAGTCTTGTGATCTCTTCAGTCAAATCATATCTTTGCGCGAGATAGGCTACTTCTTCAGCGATCTTCTCTTTAGACAGAGGATTCTCACGGCTCAATTCCGTCATCCTCCGCTTCAATTTCTCCCGAATGAAAAGAGGTTGTTTCTTGGCCCTTTTCTCAACCTGGCTGACTTTTTGTCCAATCCTCTGCAGAGAGCTTCGAATCTCACGGGCCATCTCCATTCCTTCTCTTTTTCTCATTCTCAGAACTTCTTCCAGAGTCTTTTTAAAACTTTTCTCCAGGAAGGCCATCTCATCTGCGGATAAACTCCTTCTCTTCAATTCCATGACCTGAGGAAGATTGAACACTCTATCTACCGAAAAGCTCACACTTTTATCCATTCGAGAAGAGAACTTCTCCACAGATGAGAGAATCTTCTGGAGCAAGTCTTCATTGATGCGGAGTTCCCAGGCCGAAGGATCCAGGTAGCTCAACTCAAGATAGACTTCAAATCTCCCTCTGCAAAATTTCTTCTGAAGGAGGGCCCGAAGCCTGCTTTCTCCTTCGCCAATCTGAGCTCCCCGGTAATTCCAATCTAAAAACCGATGGTTCAAACTCCTGATGCTGAATTTCACTGACACGGTCTTAGAATCCGACCTCTTCTCTGAGAATCCCGTCATACTCTGAATCATGTGACTGTATCCTCCCCTTCCAGAAATTGCAGGTCATACAATTTTTTATAGATACCGTTCCTCTTGCAGAGCTCCCCGTGTGTTCCTTTTTCTGCGATCCGACCCTTGTCCACCACAATAATCCTGTCTGCACTCCTGACTGTCGAGAGACGATGGGCTATGATAAATGTCGTTCTGTTCTTCATGACATTCGCCAGGGCAATCTGGATGAGCCTTTCCGACTCAGAATCCAGAGCAGAGGTCGCCTCATCCAGGATCAAAATCGGTGGGTCCTTGAGCAAAGCTCTTGCGATAGCCAGCCTCTGTCGCTGCCCGCTGGAGAGCAAGGTCCCTCCTTCCCCAATGTTTGAATCATACTTCTGGGGAAGCTTCATGATAAAATCATGGGCTTCGGCTAACTTGGCTGCCTGTTTAATGCTGTCCAAGGGCATCTCTTCCATGCCATATGCAATATTGTTCCGAACAGTATCATTGAAAAGAATGAGCTCCTGTGTGACAAGGCCGATCTTGGATCGGAGTGAAGAAAGGCTCACTCCACGAATATCAATCCCATCGATCGTAATTTTTCCTGATGTTGCCTCATAAAACCGCGCAAGAAGGTTAACAATGGTTGTTTTCCCGGCCCCGCTCAATCCAACAAGAGCGACTCTTTGGTTCGGTTTGACTTCAAAATTGACATCTTGAAGAACGGGCATCATGTCATTATAGCTGAAAGACACATCCTCAAACATCACATTGCCCTTAACAGGAGGCAATGGAGAGGCATCCGGATGCTCCTCGATCTGAGGAACACTCTGCTGAATCTCCTGGATCCTCTCGTAGCAGACCACACCCTGCTGTATAGTGTTGTTCGCCCGGCTCAGGCGTTTGATAGGAGTGTACATCATAAAAATCGCAAAGATAAAGGAACTGAAATCTCCGGGAGTCATGTATCCCCGGGTGATCCGGGTCGTGCCGATAACAAGAATAAAAGCACCGAGAACACCACCCATGAACTCCATAAAAGGTGAAGAAAAGCTTCCGATTTTGGCCAGTTTCAGGCTGGTTTTAAAATAACTCAAGGTTGCCTGGAAAAACTTCTTTATTTCAAATTTTTCCATGGTGAAGGCTTTGACAATCTTGTTTCCTGTGATGGTCTCAAACAGAAGATTATAGATAGTAGCCATCTTTTTCTGATTCAGCATTCCCTTTTTTTTGATCTGATGGCTGAAGAGAATAAGAGGGATAACAGCCAATGGAGCTATGACAAAGGAGGCCAGGGCCAGCTTCCAATCCGTAATGAACACTTTCCCGAGAAGAGCTAACAGCATAAAAGCAGACAGGATGAAGTCCCCCATGCTTCCAGAAACAGCCTGCTGAATTTTATCGACATCACTCGTCAACCGGGACATCAGTTCTCCAGTCGGTTTATAATCAAAGAAATCCGACGACTGATAGACTAAATGTTCGAAAAGGTCATCCCTCAACTTTTTCACGACTTTGTGCCCGATGGTCTTCACGAAAAAAGAAGCAAGAAAAGTGAAAACCCCTTTGCCAAAAATGACGATCACGAGAAGTAAAGGAATAAGCCATACCAACTGGTCTTCTGCAGCCTGAACCTTTTTAAAAACAAAACCCAGGAAGTTAGGTCTTTTAGAGAGCACTTGAGAAGCTTCCTGGAGGAACATCTTGTCAATGATGGGCTGTACCAACTCCACAAAGACATACGTGAAAAAAGCCGCAAAAAAACTAAACAGGAAAGAGAAAAACAGTCTTTTTTTCTCTCCGAGAGTCAGTCTAAACAGCTGGAATATTTCTTTCATTCTTTACGACTCAGGTTTAAAAAAAATTTTCTCAGCGATCTCGAACGCATTCTCTGCCGAGCCCAGGATTAAGTTATCTGCCACCGTCCAAATCCAAAAGCTGTTGGGAAGCGATTCTTCCCGTTTTATCTGACCAATGCAAATCTTCTCTTTCCCCGCAACCGATATTGGGCCTGATTTGTCAGGGGCAGAAAGATGAAACAGAGAGTGTTCTTTAAAAATATTTTTTAAACCTTGAATATCTGTTTTTTTCTTCAATTCCAAATAAGTCATGATCGAATATGTAAAAAAAACTGGAGCCTGGACGATGGACAAGGAAAAGAAAAAATCATGGCCGGGGAGAATGCGCTGGATCTCAGAGCTGATCTGCTTCTCGACAGATGAAAAGCCATTTTTATCGGGCTTCTCTGTTTGGGAAAGAAGGTTAAAGGCAATCTGCTCACTGAACACTTTCTTTGACAGAGGCTCGCTGCTCAACAAGCAGTAACTCTGGTTTGCGAGCTCCTGGATGCCTGATTCTTCATAAGCTGAAACGGGCTGGAGGATGAAAGAAATGGCTTTTGATAGCCCGAGCATCTCAATCACCACATGAAAAATGTGGGAAAGGACAACAGTGGCTGGATGAGGATTGGCTATTATCCCAGGAATTTTTTTATCAATAATCCCATCGTTCACTCCCGCCACAACAACCGGTATGCTCTTATCCGTGTTGAATGCTCCACTTAAATCGATAGCATGAAAATTTTGCTTGTTGGCAAGAATCCCAAACTCCCGGTTCACTTTTTTATCTGCGGCCAGAAAAACCAGGTCAGCATTCTGAAGGGAATTTTTTTTCAGATAATGAATGACTTTAGGCTCCCCCCGAAATTGTGTCAACTTGCTGTATTCCTCTTTGACATCCGGGTCGAAAAAATCGATGTCCTCCAGAGGAAAACGCTTCTTGCTCAAGGCCTTCTTGATCTCTTTTCCGCGCAGAGAATCTGATCCAACTAAAGCAATTCTTATCTTTTTTTTCTCTTTCATTTCTCAGGAACAGAATCATTAAAAAGACTTTTTGTACTCTGTCATCATGACATACATTTTGTCCTTAAGAATAAGCTTCTTTTTCTTCAGTTCTTTTTCTTCCTGTTTCTCCGCTTCGGTCAGGAAGCTTTTGGCTTTGAGTTTTTCCAGTTTCTTTTCATACTGCTGGTGCAGCTTGCTGGCTGTTTTGAATTCATCGTTTTCTTTCAGCAGTAGATCTTTCAGCTCTTTTTCTTGCATTGCGTGTTCCTCCGCCTAAAGAATATCACAACATATGCCCTATTTCAATTTGACCTTATCCCTGTAAAATATCTCTAAATTTACTTCCAGAGACGTCCAGGATAATGGTTTGGTTGCGCCTTTAATTTTTTGCTATCCAGCTTCTCCCCTCAGGATGAAAAGGAGATATCGATGACCTCTTCAGAATTGCGGGAATAATCTCCATCATGCCCAAGTTTAGAAGGCCATAAGGAGAAAAAATCAACTTAATAATTGACATTATCCTGGCGTGAAATTATACTTATGAGCGATTCAGGATTTACATCCGCACTTTTGGCGAGGTAGCTCAGTCGGTAGAGCGAGAGACTGAAAATCTCTGCGTCGGCGGTTCGATTCCGTCCCTCGCCACATCAGCAACTCCTC
>DAOVAM010000071.1 GCA_030671065.1 Candidatus Aminicenantota bacterium | reverse complement strand
GTTTTTTTTGAGATAGGCTCTCCAGGTGATCGCCCATTTCTCCGGGTCATCCAGAGTGCTGTTGTCGATTTTGTGAACCACACTGTTGTAAGGTGCATTTTTCACTTTTTCAGGATCTTCATACGCTTCTTCCACGATTTTTCTCAAACCGGCAAGATACTCATCGATCTCTTCCTTGGAATAGGACTCTGTCGGTTCGATGGTAAAAGGCTGTGGAACAACGAAAGGATGATGGCTTGACCAGAGGTGAAATCCAAAGTCTGCCATCCTGAATGCCACATCCTCCGTGGTCACGCCTGTATCCTTCGTCAGCTTTTCCCAGCTGTATCTCACCTGCTCTATGCGGTGTCTTCCCTTGGCATACGGAGCCGAAGCTCCTCTCATTTCTTTAACTTTTTTTAAGATATAATTATTGTTCAAAACAGCGATATGGGCCGCTTCCTTGAGCCCTTCGTCTCCTAGACTCATGATCCAGGCATATGCTCTGAGAGCGGCCGGGAAAACTCCGTAGAAGCTTCTCACTTTTCCGATCGTATGAGGAAGATCATAATTCAATAGATATTCTTCTCCATCATATTCCACAACAGGGACAGGCAGAAAATCCCGAAGCTCTTCTGTCACTCCTAGCGCTCCTGTGGCCGGCCCGCCACAGCCATGCGGAGAAGAGAATGTTTTATGGAGATTAAAGAAGCAGATATCGAAATTTGCATCGACCGCTCGGGTGATGCCCAGTATCCCATTGGCATTGGCCTGGTCATACCCGCACAATCCGCCTGCATCATGAACGATTTTTGTGAACTCGACGATCTTTGGATTGAATATTCCTGTGTCTTCAGGATTCGTGATCAGCAAGCCGGCAGTGCGATCAGAGACTGCTTTTTTCAGGGCCTCTGCCTCGGGAAGCCCATCTTCATTCTGGTAGAGAGTGATTATCTTGTATCCTTTCACCGCAGCTGCAGCCGCATCGGAGGGATGAGAAAAAATGGTCGTGATGATCTCATCTCTCTGAACGGCCTCTCCTTTTAATTCGTGATACGCATGAATAATGGATGCCATGGCTAAAATAGCCTGAGAACCTCCTCCAGGCTGGAGGGAAAACCTGTCCATGCCTGAAATTTCCCTCAGAAAGGTATCCAGTTTATACATGATCTCCAGCGCGCCCTGGACTGTGCCTTCATCCTGGAAAGGATGGAGCTCAGCAGCCATCGGAGAGCGCACAAACTCCTCATTCACCTTCGGACTGTACTTCATCGTGCATGTGCCCTGACCTATATCCACATTCAAATCCGCTCCCAAGCAGTGCTGGGACAGGCGAAGGAAATGCTTCAGCACTCTCATCTGCGATATCTCTGGAAGGGAAGGTGCTTTCTCTCTCCTCATGTTTTCTGGAAGTGCAGAGATGCCATCGCCCACGCTTTCCTCGATTTCCTTTTCGACTTCAGGGACCAGGATTCCCCTTTCCCCTTCTGTATCCAGCTCAAAAATGACGGGCTCATCCCATTTTGCCTGATGGAAATTCCTGACTTTTGGCTCTTTGTCTTTTCTCATGATCAATCCCTCCTCACTCCAAACATTCCTTCAGAGCTCGAACAAGATGATCAATGTCCTCCTTGGTATGGACTTCGGTCACACAGTACAGCGCGCAGTTCCCGAGCTCTGGGAATTCTTGAGAGAGGTCTTTCCCTCCGAAGATGCTGTGCTCGAGTAAAGACTTATTGATTTTTTCGACTGTTTTTTTGGTGTCATTGAAATCGACAACGAATTCTTTGAAATGCGGAGACGAAAACAAAGGAGCCTTGACTCCCTTGACTTCCGAAAGCATCTTCACAGCATACTGTGATCTCTGCATGATGGTCTGTCCCAACTCTTGCAATCCCTTGGGGCCCATCAGAGAGAGATAGACACCGGCAGTGATCCCACACAAGGCCGCATGGGTTCCGACAAACTCTTTTCCTTCCTCTCTTACACCAAAGGACGTGCGGTCATACGCCACATCTCCAAAGCCGTACTCGCCCTCAACAGAGGTCTTAGTGATACCGAACAGGCGGGATGGATATTCCATCACGAATTTTTCCTCATCCCGAGTGGCAATGAATCCACCATGACCTCCGCCAAAACTCATGTGATTGCCAAGCCCCTGGATATCGCCGCAGACGATATCCGCCCCATACTGACTCGGAGGACTTATGATGCCCAAAGATATCGGATCAACTCCCACTACACTCAATCCTCCCTGCTCGTGGACGATTTCAGCTATGGCCATCCCTTGATGCTCGACAACTCCCAGGTACGCAGGATTTTCATAATATATCCCGGAAGTTGCAGGAGACATCTTCGACCGCAAATCATCAAGGTCTATTAAACCGGTCACAGGATCATGTTTCACCATTTGGATGTCCACCACAGGCCGGCAGTAGTTTCGAATCGTCAAAAGCCTCTCTGGGGATACATTCACGGAGACGAGAACTTCTCTGCGTCCAGTAATTCTTCCTGCCATCCGGATGGAGGTGCTTGCCGCCTGGGCCCAGTCATACGTCGGAACGTTGACCACATCCAGGTCCAGAAGCTCTCCCATCAAGCTTTCATACTCGAAAAGTGCTTGGAATCTCCCGTGGTCCTCGTAAGGCTCTCCGCCATAGGCGGTTAAAAATTCAGAACGTTGGTTGATCTCATCACATATGGCTGGAACATAGTGCGGCCAACATCCTGCCCCTAAAAAGCTGATATTCTCTTTACAGTTCCGGTTTTTGGATAGTATTTTTTCCACATGCAGCTTCAAGGCATATTCGGAAAGTATGGCTTGGGGCAAATTCAGTTTTCCTTTAAACCTCAAGCTCTCAGGAATATCCTCATACAATTCCTCGAGGCTTCTCACTCCGATCTCTTCAAGCATTTTGGATTTAACTTTCGGAGCGGAATTGGGGATATAAGGATGAGTGGGTGTTTCCTTTTTCCTCATGAATGATCTCCCTGATTAAATTTCATTTATTTATAACCTTAAGCCAATCCTCCTCCATCAACGACCAGAATAGCGCCGGTGACCCAGCTTGACATATCGCTGGCAAAATAGAGGACCGCATTGGCAATATCCTCAGGTACACCGACACGTTCAAGAGGACGATCTGAGGCCTTTCTTATGAATTCCTCCTCATCTTCTCCCAATTGAGCCGCTTCGTCGGATAAAAGTGGAGTATCCGTATCTCCCGGGCAGACACAGTTCACACGAATACTCTGCTTCCCGTGGTCAATGGCCATCGCCCGAGTCAGATTGACTGTTCCTCCCATAGCCGCACAGTAGGCCACAGCATTGGGGCCGCCTTTCAGTCCCCAGCCTGACCCTGTGTTGATGATGCTTCCGCCGCCGTTTTCGATCATGTAGGGAATAACATGATGGGAAAGCAAATAAATCGCCTTCAGATCAATGCTCAAAACCAGGTCCCATTCTTCTTCAGACAGCTCAAGTGTGTTCTTCCGTCTGATGACTCCGGCATTATTGAATAGAATGTCAATCCTACCGAATTCCTCATACACTGCCCGGGCTGCAGCTTCACACTCAGAATAAGAAGTGACATCACAACTGAAAAACTCGACATCTCCTCCAAGCCGCCTGATCTCTTTTGCAGCTTTTTTCCCACTGGACTTGTCGATATCGAGCAATGCCACGCTGGCTCCCACTTCTGCCAAACGGATTGCAGTTCCCAGGCCAATCCCAGATGCGCCACCGGTAATCACCGCCACTCTTCCCTCTAATGATAAAAGCTCCAGAGTTTTCTTCTTTATATTCATCGCAATTCCCTCCTGATGGCAAAAAAATGCGACTTTTTTAATGCTCCATTCGATATAGCTACTATAATCAAATTGCCTAAAAAATCAAATCTTCAAAAAAAGGGGCCAGGCCCCTTTTTTGACTTCGTATTTTCCCTATGTTATAAGTTTTCCTCCTGTTCCCGGATAGATTTATGCATTTTGTATCGAGTTTCAAATTCAATTTTGGAATGCAGGAAATATCAGAGTTGCCTTTCATAATGGAGACAAGCTTTTGCTAATGTCTGAAGCCGGTCTCTCGATTATCAATTTTAAGATTCAACAAAATCAATAAAACCTGATTCCAGGAGGTATGATGAAGAGCATAAAATTAAACATCGGAAAAAAATTCAACAGGCGGCAGTTTCTCAAAGCGTCCGGATTGGCCAGCGCAGCCCTTGGCAGTACTGGTCTTGGATTCTTTGGGTATGAAGCGGGAAAAAACCCGGAGAGCTACACAGGCTGGGAGAATTTCGAAGGCGCAAACCAGTCTTTCAACAGGAAAAGAAAATCAGTCGACCATCCCACTTACGAAAAAATCGGATCATCCCAAAGACCGGATGCCCGCACAGAGGTCATATTTCAAAGGCGAAGTCTGTTCATGAGACAGTGGAAGGATGATACTGGGCTTGAGGGACTGGATGACTATTTGCAGGAATATTACAGAAAGAGGCCAGAAGACCTGGATCTCGACCTTTACAGCATGAAAGAACTCATGCCAAAGATGATGTCGGATTCCAGAAAATACAGACAAAAGTTCATCCTTTCAAATGCCTGGTCCAACGCTATGGGAGCTGTCTCGCCACGATCCACAAACGAGCCCCCAGAAAAATCCGATTTTCCCAGCAGGAGACGCTTTGGAGGTCCAACTGAACCCGAAAAGATGAAAAGCCCCGAACTAACCTCTAATCTCATTAAAAAGATCGCCCATGAACTCGGATCAACACTCGTCGGTATCGCCAAACTCAATCCTGACTGGGTCTATCTCTATCCGATGAGGGGGAGAGGATTCGAACAGGATAAACCAATTGATGTCCCCAAGCATTGGGAATATGCTGTTGTCGTTGGAACACCCATGTCCTGGGATCCGATGTATGCCAATCCCAATTACGGCACGTCGAACGACGCGTATTCCAGGTCTCGAATAATCGCATACAGACTGGCCTCTTTTATCAAGCAGCTGGGTTATGCAGCTCGGCCTCATACCCCTGGAACATCGTATGACTTGATGGTTCCTCCCATACTGATCGATGCAGGGCTCGGAGAACAGGGTCGGCCATCGATCGTCATCACGCCTGAACTGGGAAACAATTTCCGCCCAGCAATTGTCACGACTAATCTTCCTTTAAATCCTGACAAACCGATCGATTTCGGTGTTCAGCGGTTCTGTAAAACGTGTAAGATCTGTGCGGAAAACTGTCCGAGCGGTGCAATCTCCTTCGGGGGGAAGGTGGAAGTTCGTGGTTATTTGAGATATCAAGTCGATACCGCCAAGTGCCTCAATTTCTGGAATTCAACCCTGGGGAGTATGGGCTGCAGGCTCTGCGTGGCTGTGTGTCCGTACACGAGAAAAGCCAACTGGCTACATAAGACAGCGCTCAAAGTGTCGATGAACGATCCCACAGGAGTCTCGGACTGGGCTCTGACAGGTCTTCAGAAACGCTTTTATCCGGGACCTGATCCTCAAAAATACTATATGCCCTCTCTCGGTGGTGAGAATGCCTCCTACAGAGAGCCACCCTGGTGGCTCAAAGCCGAGGATTTCATTGAGTTTTAAGGAGAACAATAATGAACTTTTTCAATAGCGGTTTATTCTGGTTTATAGAAGGAATCTTTGCCTGTCTGGTTGTTATTGGAATCAAGATATGGATGGAAGACCGTGGCATTCCCATGCCTTACTGGAAATGGCTCCTGTTCGGACTCTGGATTCTCTTCCTCGGCTTCACCATCGCTTTCATCGGCACGAACATTGGAGAAAAAGAAGTCACTGCAGCAGTCAAGGGAGGAATCCTGTTCGGACTGATCTCGATTATCTTAGGAGTCGGTTTATGGCGCCTGCTCCTGATTAAACCCAAACGCAACAGTTAATAAAAATCCTGTACTGTATTCCTTGGAGTCTTAAAGATTTGCGAATCTTTTTCAGTGAATGCAGTTAACGCTTCTTGAACAACTCCATTGTTTTAAAATATTTTATTAAAATTTTCTGGATTTAATCTTTATCAGGCTCTTTTATCGGAAGACATCCCTCGTTCTGTGGTGGTTCTCCTGATGTGGCAAAATACGCATCCCCATCACTTTCCTCTTTTGCATCGGGTTTTGGGTACCATCCGATGTACACTGGCTTCTCATTCCTCAGCAAATCTATCACTGCTTCATACTGAGAAGTCGGAGCACGCAAATAGATCACACCTTGATTCACATGAGAGTCACCTGTCACATGGTCTTCTTTAGCAAACGTGGCATGTCCCACCAGTTTTCCTTCAGAATAAACAAGGATTTCCTTATCCTCAATACGAGTTATATGACCTTTGGTATCGTTTCCATATAAACGGACCAGATAATTATCGATTTTGTAGTGCATCTCAGCCATTCTAACCTCCTGTAAAACGAATTGGTTCAAATTTGCATTCTATCTTGTAATAATTCAGTGAAGAACGCAAGAATCTGACTATGAAGTATTCACCTCAACCTGAAAATTCTTAAAAAAATATGTTCCAACTCCTGCATAAACGTTATGCAGAGGAGAAAATATTTCCGGAAGGAGAGAATCTCTTCCCTTTTACAAAAATATCCTTGATATTCAATTCTTTATCCAGGATGACAATATCCGCGTCATTTCCTCTTTTGAGAAGCCCTTTTTTATTCTCAATTTTCAACAGCTTTGCCGGATTGATCGTCACAGTCCTCACTATTCTTTCAAACGGAATCCCGGTGAATTGGGTCATGTGCTTGAGGGCCAGGCCCAGCTCAGTGTTGCTGCCGAAGAGCTTTCCTTCCTTGGAATAAGACGCACCCTTTCTGATCCCGTAAAACTTTGTGGCATCCGTCACCAGTATAATTTTCTCCAGGGGTTTGGCCTTCGCTATTAAACTCAGGATCGACGGATGAAGATGGATTCCATCTGCGACCACTTCAGCATAAACCTCATCGTTCAACAGCAATGCCCCTGCTGCTCCTGGCTCCCGGTGGGCAATTCCTCTCATCGCGTTGAACAGATGAGTGGCCAGCATGACTCCTGATTCAATGGCCTTCTGAGTTTGTTCGAAATCGGCGTTTGTATGGCCGGCTGAGGGAATAATATCCTGTTCGGTCAAGAAACGAATAAAATCACTGATCCCTTCGATCTCAGGAGCAACGGTCACGATCTTAATGCTTCCCTTTGAGACTCTGATGTACTCCTTCATCTCCGTCAAGGATGGCCTCCGGATGAACTGAGTGCGCTGTACGCCCCTCTTTTCCTTTGAAATATACGGGCCCTCCAGGTTAATTCCGATGATTTCCGGGATGTCAGGGATATCTTTTTCAATATCCAGAAAAATCTTTATGGTATTCAGGACCTGCTCATGAGATGCAGTCATGAGGGAAGGAAGGAGTGAAGTCGTCCCGTTTCTTAAATGAGTTTTTAGAGCCGTGACGATCGATTCCGGAGAAGAGTCTGTAAATTCTATACCCTCTGCTCCATGAAGATGAATATCTATGAAGCCGGGGACAGCGAGTTTATTTCTAAAATTGAAGACCCTGGTTCCTGGGGGAATCCCCGAATCACCAAACTGTCCCACTCTCTGGATACTCTCGTCTTGAATGAGGATTGATCCGTTTCTGATCACTCTGAGTGGAGTGAGGACATCACAGTTCTTGATGAGCTTGAATCCTGACATCTTACTTCAAGTGATCCTTTACTCTATCTTTATTCTGAAAAACCCATTTGTAGTATTCCTTCCGTGTCAAAGAAGAACTTGCTTCCTCATCGACTAAGATTTTAACCTGAGGATGAAGCTGCAGTCCTGAAGCCGGGAGTGAGGCTGTGACCGGGCCTTCCACGCATTGAAAGACTGCTTCGCTCTTATTCTTGCCCGATGCAAGGAGAATGATCATCTTGGCTTCCATGACTGTTCCGATGCCCATCGTTAAACAGAACCTCGGAACGTCTTGCTCATTTTTAAAAAAACGGGCATTGTCATTGACTGTCTCTTCAGCCAGGGTTTTCACTCGAGTCCGCGAAGATAATGAAGAACCCGGTTCATTAAACCCGATATGACCATTCCGGCCAATCCCCAGTATTTGAATATCAATCCCCCCATGACTCTTTATTTTTTCTTCATACTCCTGACAGTGAGTCTCTATATCGGCAGGCTTTCCTTCAAGACGGAAAATATTTTCTTTCTTGATATTGACATACTTCAAGAAATTTTCTTTCATGTAATACGCAAAACTCTGAGGATGATCCTTTTCCAATCCCAGATACTCATCCAGGCTAAACACAATAACGTCCGTAAAATCGATCTCATTTTTTCGATGCAATTCTATAATTTCCCTGTAGATACCCAGAGGTGTTATCCCTGTGGCTAGGCCTAAGACAAGATTTTTCTTTTTTTGCCATTCCTGCTGGATGATGCCCGCAGCTTCCCCACAAATCTCATCGTAATTTGATTTGATGATCACTTCCATTCTGATATCCCCGAAATTTCTTTTCTCCACTGCTTTGTCATCTTTTCCGCGATTCCCTTGTTTTTGGCCTCAACAATTAACCTGATTATCGGCTCCGTGTTTGAAGACCTGATATGAATCCAGTAGTTCTTAAACGTGATTTTCAAGCCGTCTAGAAGAGAGATCTCTCCTTTATTGGAATATTTCTTTTTCAATTGTCTGATTATCCTGGAGGCCTGCTCCTGTGTACCTTCGATTTTATCCTTGATCATGAAATACCGGGGAATACC
>DAOVAM010000020.1 GCA_030671065.1 Candidatus Aminicenantota bacterium | reverse complement strand
TGGGTGGCACATTTGCTGCAAAAATTGGAATCAGGAGGATTCTCAGAATGGCACTTAGGACATTTCATACCCGTTTTTCCCTCAAATCATATAGCAAAAGAATACCAACTCACAAAAAATGAGTCAAACATCAGATAAAATGGGGATTATCTCTTTGTATTCAAAGGACTCCTTCATTTCATTTTTCTTAGAAGGCCCGATGATCACGAACGTGTTTCCGTTTAATCCTGGAAGACCACCTCATATCCTTCACGTATTGGAGGTTTCTTATAAAAGGTTATGAATTTAGCCACCTGTTCCTGGTAATAGCGGTTCTTCTCATTGGCAACAGCATCTTCTTCATTCTTCCAGAGGGTAATGGCCACACCACTTCCTGTTTTACGATCCATAAAGACACGAGCTCCATGATAGCCTTTTTGCGACCTCGCAGCCGGAATCACTCCCTCTTTGTAGCGCTTCGCGAATTCATCGATTCTGTCCGGAGAAATCCGGAGTATGGTCAGACGCGCAAACATGTGTATCCCTCCTTTTTATTCATGTATGGCTCGAGTGTATATTTTTTCCGGAACGCAAGCTGATCTCATTCTACTTAACTGTTTTCACGGGAATATTCAAAGCGAAAGTAACCTTACCCTCAGGTAAATTGATTGCTTCTTTTCCATTTTCCCGATTGGCTTAAGAAAAATATATAGACAGCAGAATCAGATGTCAAGAACCAGAATGACTCTCTCGGATATTCAGTCGAGAAAACAACGGCTGCTTTTTCAAAATCCTGCGCATCCTGAAAAAATAATTCAATCCCCTCATTCTCTATTTCTTTAGCTTACTTTTTGTTTTTCACTTGACAAATAACTGATTTACTGTTATATTATTGTAGAACAGTGCGAAAAGAAACAAGAGTACCCTTTGAAATCAAAGTGGACGTCAAATCCGCACTCCCTGTGTACGAGCAGATCAAAAGAGCGATCAAGCTGGTCATTCTTTCCAAACGACTGAAAGAAGGGGATCAGTTGATGTCAATCAGGGAACTGGCTTTAAAACTCCAGATCAATCCCAACACTATCATCAAAGTCTACTACCAGCTCGAGATGGAGGGATTTGTGATCTCGCGTCCAGGGACCGGGTATTTTGTCAAGCTGGACAGCACAAAGCTTCAAAAGGAAAAGCGTAAGCTGTTTGAACAGGCCACAGATGAGTATATCTCCAAGGTCACGGATATGGGGTATTCTTTGGAAGATATCCTTCAGGGGATAAACATCAGAAAAAAGGAGGAATCATGACTGAGGCATTAATCAGTGGCAATGTAATATGCGCATTCATCTCTGCCAAATGGGCCATGGAATTAGGATTCGGTGAAGGCCGCCAAATACTGTTCCTTTTTGGCGGATTACTTATCGGTCCACTCATGCTTCTCATCCTGTACATCCGTCTGCAGTATAAATACAAAGAAGAAACGAAGGTCCAAAAAGAGACATCCTGAAGAGGTAATAAACACGTTAAAGCGTCAACATTCGAATGTTCTGCTGCCTCCTGAGCTCACAGGACTTTTGAGGCACTGAGAATAAGACGAGAATGGGCCGAAAAAACATGAGGGAGCAAACCAATGATAAGCATTAAAGAGCTGTCCTTCAGCAATGGAAAATTAAAAGTCTTCGAGAACTTTAACCTGGACGTACCAGCGGGCGAGGTCTGTTTGATCACAGGAATCAACGGCGTTGGCAAAAGCACATTATTGCGTTTGATTGCCCGAGTTTTGTATCCGGCAGGAGGAAAGATATCATTCGATGACAGAATTGAAGGAGAGAGAAACATCTCTCCAGGTTCAGAGTTTCATTGAGATCACAAAAGTCAAAAGCTATTCACCATCAGCCGCGTCTTCTCTGGATTCCATCCAGCTCTCCCGTCCCTCTCGGAATAGGAACGCCACTATAATCAATCCGACTATCGGATCAGCCTGCCAGAACCCAAACAGATAGTTGCTTCCCAGACCGAACAGCAGCGCAACAGAAAGGAATGCACAGGCTAAGGTTTCTTTTGAATCGGCGATCAATGCCCGGCTTCCGATCAGCTTTCCGGTTCTGTACTTCTGCCATGTCAGTAATGGCATGACGATTATCGACACGACCGCGATGATTATCCCTGGAAATGAGGGATCAGGGATCTCTTTTCCTATCCATTTTTTCAAAGACTGGAACAGGATATACAGGCCCAGAATGAAGAAAGTCATAGCCACAAATTTCATGGCTTTCTTCTCGATCCGTTCTTCTTCCTCGGGCGATATTTTTCCATGCTGCCTCAACCGCCAGATTAAAACACAGCCCGACAAGGACTCGACTACGCTGTCGAGTCCGAATCCGACCAGGGCAATGCTTTTGGCCATCGTGCCGAATACAATAGAGACAGCCGCTTCAACGATGTTGTACGCAACAGTGAAATACTCCAGCCAGAGTCCCTTCTTGAATAATCTTTCCATGTTCGAACCTTGTATTATATGACCCTTCCAGACACAATCAAGCATGACGATACAATCAAAATCGCCTCAGCCTTTGGCATTTTAGCCAAAACTCTCCTGGAGCTGAATGTTTTAAATAAAACAACAAACGGAGATACAAATTTGTATGAATAGGCGACAGATGTCCTCTTTTTAGAACTCAAGCCACGCTTTAAAGCTTCACTTCCTTGGCTGGATCTTTGACATAAAATTTGCAAAATGTTTCCATGAAAGAGTACATTTACTCTTAGAATAAGCAAAAGCATACGTAAGATTCAAATTCTATTAACACAGATGGGCAAAAACTAACAGCGCTTGAATCTCTGCTTAGCTCATCTATCAGAGAGAGTCTTCATAAATTTGACGATCAGGTCTTCTTCATCCGGAGTTAGGCCCAGATCGCCCAATTCCTCTGTGTTGACATTCTCCTTGATCTCAGGGGCAGGCCAGTTTTCTTCAGCCTTATCTCTCGTGTTGTAGAAGTGAACGATATCTTCGAGGGTCTTGAAGAAACCATTATGGGCGAAAGCTTTGACAAAACCCTCGTCGGGCCTTAAATCCACATTGCGTAGAGTGGTGACTTTTTGCTTGCCGTAGTTTTCAGCGGCATACTGGGCAAATTCTGTCGTTGTCTCAAGGAACTCACCCAGCCCCTTGTCCACCCATCCTTTCCCATCCGTGTTCCACTCAGAAGACATCGAATAGAAGGGATTTTCAGGATTTTTGGGTACTCCAAGATTGTCGTATGTGAAGTCAGTGAACAGGGGAGGTATGCCATTGACTGATGTCATCACATGACACTCCGCACATTTGCCTTTTGTGTTGAACAGCATAAGGCCTTCCACCTCATCATCATCCATTCCAAGATTCTTATAATTTTGCCAGTTGGACTCATCGATCGATTCCACGTCCAGGCCTGTGGTTTTTGCCTTCCGCCAGAAGTCATCAAACTTGGAGCTGAAGGGATCGATCTCTGAAGATCGCTCGAAGGCTGCAATGGACCGAGCAATCCGTTCATACGCTCCATCTGTATCTTCCCCATCCAAAGAGCCGCGGCCCCAGACCTCTTCGAACAGGTCTGCATAGTCCGCTTCTTGCACCTTGAGGACGACTGTTTTTTTATCAGGATTGTTCATCTCAAGCGGGTTGAGGAATGGTCCCATTGCTTGTTCTGCAAGAGGATCTCCCAATTCGAATCCTGCGGCTCGACCATCCCAGAACATCCCTCCCACAAATGTTCCTTCCTCATCCCGATGCAAAACAGGGCTGTCTCCAGCATATGCCGCTGTGGGCGGCTTTCGGTTCCCGAATCGGCCCTGAACAGCTCCCTCATAGATGGACAAGGTATTATTCACGTCAGAATCAGGACCTGTCCACCCAACTAGAGGGGTATGGCAAGACGCACAGGACTGCCCGGGGGGAGTGGACAGGTTGGCGTCAAAAAAGAGCTTTTTTCCCAGCTCCTCTACAGGAGTCAACTCGGTCATCTCGGCTTTCTTTTTACACGCGATCGGGATGATCATTGAAAGAATTGCCGTTAAAGCAATTATTCTTTTTACGGTTGTCATTTTGTATCCCTCGCATAAAGGAGAAAATTACTGGGTTTTGAGAGCGGTAAGCCGCTTCCTCGCGTCTGCCACTTCGGAGATAGACGGGTCAGCCTCGATCCAGAGAGAGAGAAACTTCTCATACTGCTCGATGGCCTTGTCTTTCCTCTCTGTCTTCTCGAAAATCACACCCAGCATGTAAAAGCTTTTGGCATAGATATCCCCATAGAAAAGTCTCCCTGACGACAGGGAAACAATCCGTTCATACTCTCTCTGCGCTTCATCGAAATCCCCGGCCTCAAAATGGGCTGCGGCCAAGGATTCAAAAAACAGTGCCTGTCCATGTTCTGGATTCATTTGAGAGGGAAGCAGTACCACAGCCTGTTTGAAATACTGGATGGCCTTCTGGAAATTCTTTTTTTTCAGTTCTATCATTCCTATCAGATGCCAGTAGAATCTTTCCGCTTTTTTGTTCAGCCCGCTCTCGAGCAGGTTTTTAAGTTCATCTGCTGCAGTTTGTGCCTGATCTTCCCTATTCATCTCGAGAAAAATCCGGCCTTTAAGATGCAGCGCCTCTCTCTGCTTGCTCAGAATGCCTGCCTCTGAGGAAATATTCAATACTGATTCACATTCCTTCAAAGCCTCCTCATAATTCTTTACCTTGAGATAAATAGAGGCCGAATACAGATGAAATCCAGATCTCCAGTCCGTCTCACCCAGTAATTCGCCGAGTTCAATTCCCAGCTGAGCCTCCTCCTTTGCTTTGCCAAACAATCCCTTCAAAAGATACAAGGCGCTGAGCCTATTGATGCCATCTTGATGCGCTACAGGCTCCTCTGTCTCGAGTAATTTCTGGTATTCTCTTTCTGCGCTGATCAAATCCCCTTTAAAAAGGGAAATATCGCCATTTAATAAAAAGTTGTTATAATGATTAGGGTTAAGGGTGAGAACTCTCTCCGCTTCAGCTTGTGCCGGATCGTATTCTCTCTGATAAATATAATTATATGCCAAACGGAAACGAATATATAAACTTTCAGAAATATCTCTCAAGTAGAGTTCAAGGACTTCCTTAGCTTTATCGTATTCACCATTAGCGGCATAACCTGATGAAGCATTCCCATAACTGTTGTATGATTCGTCTCCATTCTGAATATTGGCTATAAAAAACGGGATAGCTTTATCCCATTCTTCTAATGACAAGTTTATAGCTCCTAAGTTGTTGAGCCCGACCGAGTCGTCGGGATACATCTTCAGGAGCTCATCATAGGTCTTTAGGGCTTTGTCATAGGTTGTCTCTGAATGAAGGTAGAAGTTTCCGTGAATATAATAGCGCTCTCTCTCTGATACTTTATCGCTCAATTCAAAAGCCTTCTGGTAACGCTTCATCGCCTCTGTTCGATAACCGATATTCGCATAAGCAACGGCCATATTCCTGTAGGCCATGGCAAACTCTGGATCGATAGCCACTGCCGTTTCCATGAGAGGGATGCACTTGAGATAGTCTGCCTTCGAAAGATATTCCATCCCTTCTCTGTAATATTTATACGCTTCAGGAGAGCTTGTGGTGATCGTCTCCACTTCCCTGTCGATATCACTGGCAATCTCCGCCGTAGAAAGCTGAAAACTTTCCTTTATCTTCGTTGTCAGCTCATCCACCATGGAGAACAAATTCTCTTCTCCGACTCCTTCCACCATTTCTGAACCTATGAGTTCACCTGTTTTGGCTTCCTGGAGCAGGGCATTGATCCTCAGGGTTTCCCCTGCCATGGCCAGCCTTCCCACCAAGACATACTGCACACCACCCCGGGCAGAAACTTGTTCGAGAACTCTCGAGGAATAACTTTCCGCTTCCAGAAGGTCCATCTCTTCAAGAATATTGAACAGCCTTTCCCCGCTGAGCACTCTTAAGTATTTGGATTGCGATAAATCCGCGATCAACAGATCTGAAAGCGCTTTCCTCCAATGGTCGAATCCATTATCCCCGGTATTGTTCTCGAAATACATGACAGCCAGTGAAGGCTTGTCCTGAGGGAAAGGAACGACTCTCCCTCTGGGCCGAAAACGCCAAATGACTAGAGCGAGAATAACAACAGAAATGACGACCACAGCAGGAATGAGTAATTTCCTCGGAGTCAATTTTACAGTTATCTCTCTCCGGGTGATCGGTTTTCTCCTAGGAATGATCCTCTCTGTTGTGGGCAGCTCTTTTTCTATCCGGTTCAATTCAGCAAGGAGCTCTTCCGCCTCTTGATATCTGTTTTCTCGTTTTTTCTCCATGCATTTCAGGATCATGCGGCTGAGAGCCTCGGGAATTTGAGCATTCAGCTCTCTTGGGTCAGAAGGCGGCTCGCTTTTGTGCTTCATGGCAACGCTGAGAGGAGTCTCTCCCTCAAACGGAACTCTTCCGGTCACCATCTCAAACAGGATCGTTCCCAATGAATAAACGTCTGAACGCTGGTCAATCTCTTTCATCTCTGCCTGTTCAGGAGACATGTACTCGGGTGTCCCGATGATTATCCCAGTCCCTGTTAATCCCTTTTTCTTGAGGGAACGGGCAATCCCAAAATCCATAATCCGCACATTCCCCTCTTTATCGACCATGATATTCTGTGGTTTGAGATCACGGTGAACAACTCCCAACCGATGCGCTTCCACAAGGCCATCGCATATCTGTTTGGTCACAGACACAGCTTTACCTATGCTCAAATAACCAACCCTCATGATCGAGCTTTTCAGATCCTCCCCGGATACATATTCCATGGTGATGTATTGAGTCCCTTTTTCTTCGTTCAGGTCATACATGCGGCATACGTTCTTGTGGGAAATCTTGCGGGCGAGTTTCAGTTCGTTCCGGAAACGCTCGATCATTTTCAGGTCAGATGAAACTTCCGGGTTGAGGAGTTTCAGGGCCACCTCCTCATCTATTTTTTTGTCGAACACTCTGTAGACGATACCCATTCCTCCTTTTCCAAGTTCCTCGACAACTTCGAACCTCCCTGCAAACGTGCTTCCTCGGGCTAGAATCCCAGAAGGCATCTCGAGCGTTTTTGTGTGGGAATCAACTATTTTTTCTGATGAAAGAAGGGGGGATCCACACTTGCTGCAAAAGCTGTTATCCGCAGGATTTTCGGCTCGGCATTTTGGGCACTTCATATCAGTCTGCTCTTTTCTTTTTAAAAACAGAGTAGCAAGTCGCAGAAAAAGAGTCAAATTCCCTTGTTGAAAATGTTGAATTCCATAGTAATGACATGTGTTGTTTTCAGCACTTCCGTGCGACTTCTGGTTAAAGGAGATGCAGTCCTCTTTGAATAACTGTATCCAATCATTCTCAACTTATCTTGAACTGCCATCAGTTTCTTTCCTCATTCCAGATATGAAATTTTAGTCCAGAAGAAGCGGAGAGAACTCAGACCAAAATTTTTTCACCCCTACGGGTGATAAATGGGGTGAAAAATCATCCCCAAAATCACCCTTTAGGGCTATTGAATAGGGGAAGGTCTTTGTATTAATTATTATATGAACGAATAGATATAAATAGATCCCGTGAAGTCTGTTGTTAAAGAAATCCAGGACGATCTAAAAGCTAAAAACGTAAAACATGTCAGTACCTCTGAAATGATAAGGATTCCATGTTCAGGATAGGGCAATAGGAAGAGGAATCCCGATGACAAAAGACAGTCAAGATGATATCATCAGCACTACCAGAAATTCTGGAGGCCTGCCAGAGGATTTAAGAAAAGAGAATAAAGCATGAAACTTGGACTGGAGTTTTTCCGAAGCAAAGTGGCGCAGCGCATTTTTTTACTGTTTATCTCCAGTGCCTTGATTCCCGTCGCTATTCTGGCGATCATCCACTATAAAATTGTCATAAAAGAAATTTACAGTCAAAACCAACAGCAGATCCACGAGATCAGTAAAACCTACGAGATGGATATTAACCAACGTTTAATGCTTGTTCAAGATGATATGGAGATGTTTGCTTCCCTGTATTCGTCCGAATCACGCGCCATTCTTCAGAGGCTCCCGGAGGAATTTAGTGACCGTTTTCAGAAGCGATTAAACGGCCTTGTGATAGATACAGACAAAGGCAATCCTGAGCTTCTTATTGGCAGCTCTTTTGACTCCCCTGAACTTACTCCAGTGGAAGAGGAAAGAATCATCTCCGGGGAACTCCTTATAAGGACAGAATATCATCCAGAGAATCAATCGCACATATTTATGAGCATGGCACTGAATCCTGAAAGTAAAAAAGGAGGAATCCTGTGGGCTGACGTTGATCCGGATTTCTTATGGTTCATGGGCACTGATTATCCCCTGCCAGCCTCTACGGACTTGAGTATCCTGGATCAATCGAACAATCCACTGCTTTCAACTTTAGATCCTCCTCTAGCCTTTTCTGAAGAGGCCACACTCCAGATGACAGAAGGATATGCCTCTCAATTCGAGTGGAGGCATTTGGGACAGACGTATTTGGCTGCTTATCGTCCTATCTCACTTAAAAACCAGTATCTTGCAGAAAACTGGAAAATCGTGTTGAGCATGAATAAAGACAGGATGTTTGCGTTCCCTAACAACTTTAAGATAATTTTTCCGCTTATCATCCTGGCCTCTCTCTGGTTGGTCCTGTTCCTGAGCACAATCCAGATACGGAAGAGCCTGATTCCCCTTGAAAAGCTTAAAGAAGGCACCAAACGCATCGCCAACAGGGATTTCGAAAGCCGGGTTAAGGTCACAAGCCGTGATGAGTTTGAGGAAGTGGCAGAATCATTCAATGCCATGGCCAGGCAGCTGGGAAGACAGTTCAAAACGCTGACCACGATGGTTGAGATCGACAGAGCGATTCTTTCGGTCCTGGATACAGAAAAAATCGTTAACACAGTGCTCACTCGGATGCGCGAAGTCTTTCCCTCCAAGAGTGTGAGCATGGCCGTTATCGATTTCAATCCAGGGGACACCGCACAGACATACATCAGAGAAGACAAAAATGATAAAGTCAAACCTGTAGAAAAAGTCCAGATTAATCCAGAAGAGCTGCAGATACTCAGGAAAAATCCAGAAACTCTAATGATAAAGAAGGATGAGAATCTTCCCTCCTATCTCGCGCCTATGGCAAGGCAGGGGATCAAATCATTCCTCGTACTCCCCATTTTCCTCAAGCATAGGCTCGCAGGAATCCTTTCTTTCGGCTACGCCAAGCAACCCAAACTTTCTCAAGAAGACCTGGACCAAGCACGGCAACTGGCTGACCAGGTGGCCGTCGCTTTTTCAAATGCCCGGCTGATCGAGGAATTGAACGAGCTGAACTGGGGAACACTCACAGCTCTTGCCCGTGCTATCGACGCGAAATCTCCATGGACAGCCGGACACTCCGAACAGAGCACTAAACTGGCCGTGAAAATCGGAGAGGCTATGAAGCTCTCTCATGAGGATATTGACGACCTGAATAGAGGAGGCCTTCTCCATGATATTGGAAAACTTGGTATTCCCATTGATATTCTGGATAAGCCTGGAAAACTGACTTCCGAAGAGAGAAAAACAATGCAAAAACACGTGCGATTGGGGGCACGAATCCTGGAGCCCATTACCGCCTATGAAAAAATTATTCCCATTGTCCTTCAGCATCACGAGCGATTCAACGGAAAAGGATATCCTGATGGACTCAAAGGAGATTCCATAAATTTGAGTGCGCGCATCTTTGCAGTCGCCGACAGCTATGAAGCCATGACCGCCGACCGGCCCTACCGAAAAGCGTTTGACAGAAACAGCGCAATGGGAATAATAAAAGAAAACTCTGGCAGCGATTTCGACCCTCACGTCGTAAATGCCTTCCTTAGGGTCATGGACCAGGGAACTCGACAATAAAATGACAAATAATATAAGATTTTGGTCCTGCACTCAGTGGGAATCTCTGATTATCTTCGATTCAGCCAAAAAGGATTTACTGATCCAGCGAGTCGCTGTGTCAAAAAATAACCTATTCCATGTATTACAGAAGCACTTTATGGTCAAGGAGAGCCAGTTGAGACTCGCTGTCAATATATCTTCCGGCACTTTCAAAGCCATGGAGGGATTAAAATGAAATCAAAGAGATTATTTGTAGTGCTCAGTATTCTCATTATCGCATTCACTCACGGATGCGGGAAAAAAGCTGCTGTTCCAGATGAATTGGTCGGGACATGGAAGACCATGGACCTCAAGTACAAGGATACTTTTTTCGAGTTAACAAAGGATAAGATTATCTTCAAGACTCTAAAAGGAGATCTCAACGCCAGCACAATTAAAAAAATTAAAGTAAAGAAAGTTCCTGATACTGATGAGACTTTGTACACAATAATTTATGTGGATCTCGAAGGAATGGAGGCTGTATTCTCCATTTACTTCAATCCAAAAGACGGTGGAGAGATCAGATTCCAGAACCAGCCAGAAATAACCTGGACAAAGGAAAAGGATTAAAAGGGAGATCCATCAGCTCATTTAAAAATTTTCCTTTAAACAATTATGGTCTTCAGCCCTTCATTCTTATCATCCACCAAAATACGTTCAGCAACAAAAAGAACAAACTCTATGGATTGATGAATGTATAGAAAATCCAAAAGAGAAACTGATAGAAAAAAATCTTCACTAAATTCCATCCTTTTCAAGGAGGCTCAACAATGAAAAAAAGCATTTTATTACTTACGATAGCAATCTTATTTTTTGGAGGAGTGATCCACGCTCAAGAGAGAGGTTTTGGACTTGGGATTATCTTGGGAGAGCCGACTGGCATCAGCGCTAAGAAATGGTTGAACAGCCATTCTGCGATTGATGGCGCGGTTGCCTGGTCATTTGGTCAAGTGGATTCTTTTCATTTGCATGCGGATTATATCTACCACGACTTCAACATGTTTAATGTGGAAAAGGGCAAACTCCCTCTTTATTTCGGGATAGGAATCCGGTTCAAAGCTGAGCCGGAAGCCACTTTTGGTGCCCGGATCCCGGTCGGAATATGCTACATTTTCGAAAAAGCTCCTCTGGATCTTTTTCTTGAACTCGGTCCAGTGCTCGATCTGGCTCCCGACGTTCGCTTCCGGTTTACTGGGAGTGTGGGAGCAAGGTTCTACTTCAAGTAGTGTTTTTTTTGAGAAAACCTATTTTATACGGAACAAAATAGTTAATGAGGACAATAATGAGTAAAATAGAAAGAACAAGAATTCTTTCAAAATGTCTGAAGAAATAGGATTTTATCTTTTCCATTCTCAATCCCTATTGATTTTACCCAAGCTTTACTTCCTCCCTGAATTCAAGTTTATACCCAAAAAGAACCGGAGAGTCAAACTTCTCCAATCCGTATTCACAGCAATCTCAGTAAAAAAATATCCTGATTTCTTGAATTTAATTTCGACTCAAATTAAAAAAATCGCTTCAAAGACCAATAGCCTCTTGCGATGATTTTTGCAGTGATTTTTTCCTTTTATCTCTCACCCTCAAAGAGGATTGCCTACCGTTAGAAAAGGTTATCGAAGATGATTTCTGTCTCGGGAATGATTATCAGTTTTATGTCTTTCGCTGTTCCTCCACCCGCTTCAGAGAAGAATAGATTTTCCCATTTCGGTCGATTTTAAGGGGGACTGACTTAAAAATAAGATCATTCCAACTCAAATCGTGTTGAACCTTAAAAAAGATATCAAAATAGAGAGGGGGGTGAATTTAGAATCCCACTGAATATTTTTCCTGTTTTCTTGGTGATGAATACTCCCTACAAGACGCAAATTCGCTCTTTTACACTTTGACATTTGAATTTTTATCATGATAGAATTCCTTAAAATGCCAAGGAAGGTTGTGAAAGGGAGAGAGCAATTTCATTTTCTTAAAGAAGCTCTCCTTCCGCATCAACACGTGGTGAGAGAGAAAATGCGCTATGACGATTTCGAGGAGGATTTCATTCACCTCCATAAAAAGAGAAGGAGATAATCGTGTTTCAATACTTCTCGATCAAGTGAAAACAATGCTAAAAAAAATACTTAAAATTTTAGCCAGTCGATTTTCTTCACAGCGCTGGCTCACAACTCCCCTTCCATTCTTACGCTGGAAGAAAAAAGGGCACCTCAAAGCTATGACTCTGATAGAGCTGCTTCTCGTTGTAGCGATAATTGGAACGCTCATGGCCGTCGGAGTTCCCGTTTTTACGAATGCACTATACAAGGCAAAAGTCAGTCAAGCAATCTCGAAAGTCGCTCTGATGGGGCAAAAAATCGAGGATTACGTGGTCGATAACGGCAGGCTGCCCATAGACCTCAGTGAGATTGGTGATACAGGTGCAACGGACCCATGGGGAAATCCTTACGAGTACTTGGCAATATTCGGCTTGGACAAGACAGCGATCGAAGGAAAATGGCGGAAAGACCGGTTTCTGATTCCGCTGAACACCGACTTTGACCTGTTCAGCGCGGGCCAAAATGGAACCACTGCAGCACCTCTCACAGCCGAAGAAAGCTGGGATGACATCGTCCGTGCCAACAATGGGGGATTTGTAGGGCTTGCGCATAAATATTAACTCACTTTCAGAGTATGAAATTTGAGCTGACATTCCTCCGCAGCAAAGTCGCCCAACGCATTTTCTTTCTGTTTATCTCCTGCGCCCTGCTTCCAATCACTATACTGACTGTTATCTCCCTGGTATCGGTGACTGGAGAACTCCGAGACCAAAGCCTGCGGCGCATTAATCGCACAACTAATAGTATGACTCAGGAAATCATTCAGCGTTTTGGACTTCTTAATGACGATATGAAGGTGATGGCTTCCAACCTGAGGACAAACCCGAACCAGGATTATTATTATATTCCTGAGGAATCCGCATCAAACCGCCAACCAAGGTTTAAAAGTCTGCTCCTTATCGCAGAAGATGGCACATCCAGGACTCTCTTCGGCCATATTCTCAATCCGCCTGAACTTGCCCTGGCAACACAAGAAAAAATCCGGGATAACATGACTGCAGTAATAACGGAATATCGTGAAAACCATCAGGTTCAAATATTTATGGCTGTTTCTCTCGATCCAAAACTCCAAAGTCAAGATATACTTCTGGCTGAAATCAGCCACGATTTTGTCTTGTCTGCATTGTATGAAGACCTCCTCCCAGTCAGTTCTTCCGCGTGTGTTCTGGACCAATCAAACAATATCCTTCGTTCGACATTATTGCCCCCGCTCGAATTTCCTGATAAGGCGCAGCTTCAAATGGAAGAAAGACAAGCCTCTTTATTTGAGTGGTCCCACAGGGGTAAAAATTATCTAGCGGGATTCCGGCCCATCATCCTGCCAGGGTATACGTTTATTGCTAAGGATTGGAAACTTGTGCTCAGCGAACTTAAAGCCGATGTGCTCAAACCCATTAGAACTGTCTGGGGTCAGTTCCCTCTCGTCGTCTTGGCAGCTCTCTGGTTTGTTCTTTTCTTGAGTGTTATACAGATCAGAAGAAGTATGGTGCCGCTCGAAAAGCTCAAGGAAGGAACCAAACTCATCGCGAAAAGAGAATTCGACAGCCGAGTCGTAGTCACAAGTAATGACGAGTTTGAAGAACTTGCGGAATCATTCAATTCAATGGCCAGCCAGTTGGGGAAGCAGTTCAAGGCTTTGGTCACAATGGGCAACATCGATAGAGCCATTCTTTCTGTGCTGGATACAGAAAAAATCGTGAACACTTTAGTTTCTCGCGTGGGAGAAGTTTTCCCTTGCAAGTGTACGTGCATAACCGTCGTCGATCCCGGCTCTCCCGAGACAGCACAGACCTATATAGGGGATGATCAGAGCGAACAGGAAAAACTCGTGGAGAAGGTCAAGATCACGCCAGAAGAGATGCAGACGCTCAGGGAAAATCCGGAAACACAATGGATCACGCTGGATGAGAATCTTCCCCAATACCTTGCTCCTCTGGCCAAACGGGGGATCAAATCATTCCTGGTGCTGCCGCTTTTCCTCAAAGAAGGGATGGCAGGGATTATCTCTCTCGGTTTTATTAAACAGCCCAACTTCTCACAAGAAGACCTCGACAATGCTCACCGATTGGCGAACCAAGTGGCTGTCGCTTTTTCAAATGCCAAGCTCATCGAGGAATTGAACGAGCTAAACTGGGGAACTCTGAAAGCCTTAGCCCGGACTATTGACGCGAAATCTCCCTGGACAGCTGGCCACTCAGAACGGAGTGCAAAACTGGCCTTAAAAATCGGCAAGATCATGAGACTTTCTCAAAAAGAACTCGATGACATTCAGAGAGGAGGTCTACTCCACGACATCGGGAAGCTCGGCATTCCACCTGAAATTCTGGACAAAACAGAGAATTTGACTCCTGAAGAGGAAGAGCTCATGCATAAACATGCGAGTTTGGGAGCACGAATCCTTGAACCCATTGCTGCCTATTCTGAAGTCATTCCCCTTGTCCTCCAACACCACGAATTATTAGACGGAACAGGATATCCCAACGGACTCACAGGAGAAGCCATCAGCCTGGGAGCCCGGATCTTCGTCGTGGCTGACCATTATGATGCCCTCATCTCAGACCGGCCATACAGAAAAGCACTTGACCGGAAGAGTGCAATCAAGTATATCAAGGAAAGAACTGGAATCAAGTTCGACTCCAAAGTGGTGGATGCCTTTCTCGAAGTCATGGCCAAGGAGAAGAAGAAGCAAAAATGAAAACAAAAAAATTATTCGTCATGTTCACCATCCTTTCTGTATTGCTCGTCTCCGGGTGCTCAAGAAAACCTGTAGTTCCAAATGAACTCCTGGGAATATGGAAGACTCCGACTCCCATCTACGAGGGATGTTTTTTTGAGATCACTAAAGAAGAAGTTAAATTCGGGTCCAAAGATGGACAGGTCAGCAACTTCTTCATCAAAAGCATGAAAACACAGCAGATCCCCAGTGAAGAGTGGACCCTTTATACGATTTCTTACGTTGCACGAGGTTTTCAAAAATACGAATTTCCTTTTTATTATCACCCAGCCAGCAACGGAGTAATACGATTCAAGAATAAAATGGAAAGCGTCTGGACAAGAGACCTGGAAGAATAGAATACTAAAAACTCAGACGAGTTAAATCTCCAAGGATCCCACGAAAATTCTTCTCTCACATCCATACTCCCTTTGCTCTGTTATCCTGGCACACGCTTCCTTTTTCCATTCAACTCATACAGGCAAACTCAAATCCACTCCAGATAGGATGAATGACAAGTGCCCTCTCTGATAGGATTATCCTTAAGGAGGTCATCTTGCGATTTGATCCTTCTTAGAGACAGAAAACATCATGACTGAGCAAAGTATTTTCTCCAACTGTAAAATCATCCAGAAAAAGAAATCTTTTCACTGTCTGCGGCAGTCAAAAATCGAGAATAATCACCCTGAACTTTTTTAAGAAAAGGTCTTTACTTTTGTCACAGCTTTTATTATAGTTTTCAAGGACGGGGCAATTTTTAAACCCACAACACTCACGGGGTAGGGGAAAATTTTCTCTCCAACAAAATGTCCCGTCTCAAGAGTGATCCAAAAATGGATAAAGAAGAAGCTCTGAAAGGCTTTTTCAAAAGCCTGAAGCTGTCTCTCAAAAATGCCTCCATATACACAAGCAAGCATCCATCATTCAAAAAATCCGTAAATGAAGTCAAAGAAAGGATCGATACACTTTTAAATTATTCCTCTCCCATAAAGATTGGGGTTACACCTCGCTCGCTCCAGATGGAGGGCCAATATTTCGAAGAAGAAAAAATCCATGAAGAACTTGCCCAAATCTTCCATCTTCACATCATAAAAAGCTTGGAAATACAGGAAGGCATTACCCCAGAAGAATTAGTGGCCTTCATCAAGAAAGTTTATCTCGCCCCAACAGACATCCTGAAAAAAGGGGGTTTCTCCCAGATTTTTGAAGAGGAGAATATTACCCATCTTGCAGTTGAGGAATTGGATTATTCTCAACTCCTGAAAGGCGAAGGAGAAGAGATCAAAGACATCTGGTCCCACCTCCTCCAGGAAGCCATCAAAAAAGAGGATGCTAAAAAAATCAGCGAGCTTGCAGAGAATTTTGAGAAAGTGGCAGGTCACATCAAAATCGAAGAGCTTCTCGAGAATGAAAAGTTCAGAAGAAGCATCGATAATTTTTTCACTCAGCTCAAGAATATGGATAAGGATAAATTCCACACGTGCTCAAAAGAATTGCTCAAATCCATCCTCAAGAACAAATCCATTTCCCAGGAAACCAACCTCCAGAAACTAAGGAAATATTTTAAAGAACTCAGTGATGAAGACATGGCCTCCACACTGCTGGAGGAGATCCTGACTGACGACGAATTTAACGTCCTGAGTTTTCGAATATTTTCCGAACTTTCAGAAAGAAAAAGACATAAAGGAATTTCCGACTCCCTTGGGAAGCAATTCAAGAAAGAAAGCACTATCCATCTTTCCCCTAAAGTTAGACAGAAAATCAAAGAATTGTTGACCGGTTCCATGAGCGAAGTCATGTCAGAAGTCTACCGTCAAACCCTCTCTTCTTTACTCAAGGATATGGCCA
Source organism: Candidatus Aminicenantota bacterium (assembly GCA_030671065.1). Classification (GTDB taxonomy): domain Bacteria; phylum Acidobacteriota; class Aminicenantia; order Aminicenantales; family Aminicenantaceae; genus SOIA01. The sequence goes on along the minus strand of DAOVAM010000020.1, from coordinate 555 downwards.
CTGAAGAAAAGATTAGCCTTAATATAAATCACCTGCAAAAAAATTACCGCTACTTTCTTTTGAGCTTGCTGGATGAGGAAGAGAAAAAAAAGAGATTGGTGTCAATCCTGGAGAAAATCCTGGTCGAATGGGATAACATCATACAGGAAAGAGACCTGGAATATTTAAGACGCTTCTTACAAGTTTTGGGAAAGAGGAGAAAAGAGCTCACTTATGAACCTGCTCTTGCGAAAGCGAATGCGAAAATCGTTAGTTTTGTCGTGGACGAAGCTGCTCGCGAAGAAGACACATCCTCTCAACTTGAACCATTTATCGCCTACTTGAAGGGAGGATTTTTAAGCAGTAAAGCTTTCCTGATCAAGATGTTCAGCGAAAGCAAGATCAATACTCAAATCCTCAAGTACTTCTTCGAGCTGCATCCTGACAACCTCAACCTTTTTAAGAAAAACCTGAGGGAGAGATATTCAGATACCGAATTCCTCAAGACAACGATCGTGAGTCTGGGAAAAATCGACACTCCCCTGTTTCAAGAAATATTGAACGATATTCTCTCCT
>DAOVAM010000201.1 GCA_030671065.1 Candidatus Aminicenantota bacterium | reverse complement strand
TGCCGTTCTTCAGGTTCGTGAAATCACTTTTCTGGAGAGTGGGTTTTCTGGATGGATATGCAGGATTTATTATTTCTGTGCTTCATGGATACGCGATCTTTTTGCGGTACGCAAAGTTGAGGGAGATATGGAAAAAAGGAGAGAGAATTGAGCCTTTTCCATATTGATGCAGGACGAGAATGGAGAGGCGGACAGAGGCAGTCTTTTTTCCTCGCCAAAAGGCTGAAACAAAGAGGGATTCCTTTTGTTTATGCCGTCCAACCTGAAAGCCCGCTTCATCAAAAAGCTTCTGAAGAGGGACTTCCCGTTTTTCCTGTGAAGATCAAGAGTGAATTTGATGTTGGCGCGGTCCTTCGGTTGGCCAGGGCCATGAAACGGAATAAATGTATGCTGGCCCATTTCCACGACGCTCATTCTGTCTCAGTCGGGTCTATGGCCGCCTCTTTAGCGAAGGTCCCTTTGCGCGTGATTTCCAGGAGAGTCGATTTTCCGCTCAAGAAGAATTACTTTTCCCGGCGGAAGTATAAAAAGAATATTGATGCGATCATCGCCATTTCGAAAGGAGTCAAGGAAGTTCTGGTGGAAGGGGGAATCGATCCCAATGTCATTAAAGTGATCCCCTCTGGAATTGATTTCACTCCCTACATGGAGGCTGCGTCCAGCGGTTATCTCCGCCGTGAGCTCTCTTTTGCCCCTGATGACTTTCTGGTAGGGATCGTGGCTCATCTTGCTGACCATAAAGGGCATCAGTACTTGATTCAGGCCACAAAAGCTCTTAAAGAGCATTCTTCCAAGATAAAAGTCATCATCGTCGGCAGCGGACCCCTGCACATGGAATTGACCAAGCAGGCCGAGGAATCCGGTGTCAAGGACATTGTCTTTTTCCTCGGTTTCAGAGAAGATGTGCCCCAGATCCTGTCTTCTCTGGATGTGTTTGTCCTTTCCTCTTATTTAGAAGGCATGGGAAGCAGCATCCTTGATGCCATGGCGTGCAGTCTTCCTGTCGTTGCGACGAAAGTCGGAGGAATTCCCGAGGTCGTGAGGCACAGGGAGACCGGCCTTTTGGTCTCTCCTCGGAATCCTTCGGCTTTAGCCAATGCCATCCTGAAGCTTTATAACGATAGGGAGCTGGCCTCCCGCTTCGGGCAGAATGGGTATCGAGTCGTTCATCAGAAATTTTCATCGGAGGCCATGGCAGAAAAAATCATCCGGGTGTATGAAAACATAGGCTTGAGGAAGTGGATCAAGCTCCATGAGCAGGCCTGATACCAAAAGGATTATGTTTCACCGACAGGATTGACTCTCTGAGCGCGGAGCGTATGTCTGATTCCCCTGGCCTTGGAAGTGAGTCATGAGCGGGAAAATTGATAGAGTGGAACTCCTCCTTCTGAGGCTTCCTTTCGTTCATTTCTTCGAGACAAGCTTTGGACGTGAGGAGGAGCGAGAATTCATTCTCGTTAAAGTTCACAGCGGAGATATCTGCGGCTACGGGGAAGTCGTCGCAGACAAGAGTCCTCTTTACAGCTACGAGACGACCTCCACAGCCTGGAGTGTGCTGAGCGATTTTCTGGTGCCGCTGGTTCTGGAGAAATCTATTTCCTGCCCTCATGTTTTCCATGATGAGGCGAAAAAATATCGAGGGCATCCTATGGCCAAGGCTGGATTGGAGCTTGCTCTCTGGGATATTCGAGGGAAAAGGGAGGAAAAACCTCTTTGGAAGCTATATGGAGGAGTGAAAAAGGAAATCCCCTCGGGTGTGAGCATCGGCATCCAGGACTCAGTCTCCGAACTTCTTGACAGGATCCAGTCTTTTATCGAGGAAGGTTATCAGCGAATCAAGGTCAAGATCAAGCCGGGGTGGGATATCGATGTATTAGAGGAAGTGCGGAAGAGGTTCCCAGAAGTGCCTCTCCAGGCGGACGCCAACGGCGCCTACAGCCTCAAAGATATGGAAATACTGAAAGAGATTGATGCGTTCAACCTCCTCATGCTCGAGCAGCCGTTCTCGCCGGATGATCTATGGGATCATAGACGTCTCCAGAAGGAAATGAAGACTCCTCTTTGCCTGGATGAAAGCGTGATTTCGGTTGAAGCTGCCCGGAAAGCCTATGAGATGGAAAGCTGCAGGATCATCAACATAAAAGTGGGAAGAGTGGGGGGCATCGTGGAGTCCCGGAAGATCCATGATTTCTGCCAGGATAAGCAAATTCCGGTGTGGTGCGGCGGGATGCTGGAATCAGGAATAGGGCGTGCGCATAACATTCATCTGGCCACTCTCCCGAATTTCAAATTTCCCAACGATCTTTCAGCGAGCAAGAGATACTACGAGAAAGATTTGATAGAACCGCCGGTGGAGGTGAGCCGCGAAGGAACCATAAGAGTTCCCGAATCGCCGGGAATCGGTGTCTTTCCCCAGGAACACAGGATCGAAAAGGCCACCCTGAAGAGGGAGGAATTTCAAGCTGGTTAGCCGGAATGGAGAGGAGGAGCCTTCCGAGAGATTGGTCCGTATGATCGCCCATCTCCGCGGGGTCAGGCTTTGATAACTTTGATAATCGGATTTTCCGCCTGAAGTCTGACTTTATGACAGTTTTTTGCGCGCTCGGGGATTCACCTGTCTTTTCAAGACATGAATCAAGATTTTGAACATCTTGTCTTTATGTTCGAAGTTATCAAAGTTATCAAAGCCTGACCCCATTGGATTTGATACGATTGACTTGAGGGGAAAGCGGTGATATAAATCAGGTGTCTTGACATCAAAGCAGGAAGTATGACGCCCCTGACCTATAAGAAAGCCGGTGTGGATATCGACAAAGCGGATGCCTTCGTCAAGAGGATAAAACCCCTTCTGGATAAGACCGTTCGCCCCGAGGTCCTGGGAAAAATCGGCGGCTTCAGCGGTCTTTTTATGCCCCGTCTCAAAGCGATTAAAAATCCTGTTCTTGTCTCTGCCACGGATGGAGTCGGTACAAAGCTCTTGCTTGCCGAGATGCTGGAGAGATACGACACTGTCGGGATCGACCTGGTCGCCATGTGCGTGGATGATGTTGTGGTGACCGGAGCCGAGCCCCTCTTTTTCCTCGATTATATCGCCTGCGGAAAACTGAACGATAAGAAACTCTATGCACTGATCAAGGGAATCACAAAGGGCTGTCAGGAGGCCGGATGCGCTTTGATCGGAGGCGAGACAGCCGAACTTCCGGGAATGTATGAAAAAGACAGGTTCGATCTTGCCGGTTTCTGTGTGGGCGTGGTGGACCGGGAGAAGATGATCGACGGCCGCCTCTGCCGCAAGGGGGATAAAATTATCGGACTGGCTTCCAGCGGACTCCACAGCAACGGTTATTCTCTGGTTCGCAAGGTCTTTTCTCCGAAAGAATTGAACGGAAGGCTCGGCCAGGAATTGTTGAGGCCGACACGCATTTATACCGGGATGGTTCTTAAAATCATGGAAAAGATCCGGATCAAAGCCATGGCTCATATCACGGGAGGTGGATTTATCGAGAATATTCCGAGGGTTTTGCCATCGAAATTAGGAGCGGAGATCAAAAAGGATTCCTGGCCTATCCCCTCGATTTTCCTTAAGATTCAGGAAAAAAGTCGTATGAACGAGAAGGAGATGTTCCGGACGTTCAACATGGGAGTGGGGATGGCCTTGATCCTCGGGCCTCAGAATGCTCGGCGTGCGCTTCAACTGTTCACGAAAATGGGGCAAAATGCCTGGATGATCGGAGAAGTGATCGAGGGAACCCACGAGGTTCTCCTGCAGGACTAGGAATATTGATTGTCCATTTCCAATTATCTGTTATTTATGAATGTTAAATCTATTCGCGTAAAAGGGAGGCATAGCCAATGAATAAAAAGTTAACTCCTGAACTTTACATGCAACAACGAGTCGGGATATTCGTTGATGTTCAGAATATGTATTATTCTGCCCGAAACATCTACAAATCCAAGGTTAATTTCAAAACACTCCTCAGGGAAGCAGTCAGGGGAAGATATCTGATCCGGGCCATCGCCTATGTCATCAAAGCAGATGTCAAGGACGAGGCCAATTTTTTTGAGGCGCTCAAGAGTTTGGGCTATGAAGTCAAAGCGAAGGACCTTCAAGTTTTTTTCGGAGGAGCCAAGAAAGGCGACTGGGATATCGGGATCGCCATGGACACCATAGAGCTTGCGTCTAAACTGGACGCAATTGTGCTTGTCAGCGGTGACGGCGATTTTGTTCCTCTGCTCCAGCATCTCAAGCATGCCCTGGGCTGTTATGTCGAAGTCCTGGCTTTCCGCAAAACAAGCTCTCAGAAGTTGATTGAGGAAGCAGATAATTTTATCGATATGGATCAAGACGCAGAGAAATATTTGATTCGGACCACACGAAGAAAAG
>DAOVAM010000262.1 GCA_030671065.1 Candidatus Aminicenantota bacterium | reverse complement strand
GAGACGAGTCCGATCAAGATGGCTAGGAATTTTCCCATTGGTTGACCTCCCAATAATTCAAAAAGTTTGGGCTTTTCAGTGGCGGATTATAACAAATCCCTTTTTAAGAAGCAATATGAAAAGATAACCGGGATTCTCTCAGGAAAAAGTTGCGTGTATTCCTTTTTATATGCACTGCAATAAGATAGAATAAAAATCGTCAGATCTTCAGGAAAAAGGAGGACGAAAAACAGATATGGAGCTGTCATTCCCGTTTGATCCATTTGAAAAGAATCCGGAGGCAGGCAGCGGAATATAGAATATGTCACCGAGTTCATCGGTTTGAGAAGATAGAGAGCATTTCATGAGACTCAAAGGAGTGGTCTTCGATATGGACGGCACCGTGGTGGACGTGCCTTATGACTGGGGAAAGATCAAAGCGGAATTGGAAACCCAGGGGAAGCCCATACTGGTCTACCTTGAGAGCCTCGAAGAACCGGAGCGCTCGGAAAAGTGGAGGGTGCTGGAAAAGTATGAGCACGAAGCCACAGAGAAGGCGACTCTGAAGCCTGGAATGCGGGAATTCCTGGATTCATTGAGCTCAAGGGGAGTAAAAAAAGCCTTGGTGACTAATAATTCATGGAAGAATACCAACTATCTCCTGAGAAAATTTAAGCTGAAATTTGACTGTGTCATCTCGCGAGAAAGAGGACTCTGGAAGCCTTCAGGAGCTCCGATTCTTGCAGCCCTTGAGGAGCTGGGATTGAGAAGAGAGGAGTGCTGTGTGGTGGGCGATTCCCACTTTGATATTCGAGCCGCTCAGGAGGCGGGTATCTCGTTCATCTTTATCCTGAGCGAGGACAGGGAAAGATTTGATGCGATGAACGCGGAGCTGTTCAGTTCTGTCGGAGAGCTCCAGAAAAGAGTAGAAAAACTCTTAGAAGAAGTGAGCTGACGGGGGGGTTCTTTTCTCTTCCTCTGTTTCTGAAAAAGGAGAACGATTCAATCAAAAGGAGAAAACATGAACATACCGATCTATCAGGTGGATGCATTCTCGGATAGACTTTTTGGAGGAAATCCGGCTGCAGTCTGTCCTTTGGAGGAATGGCTGGAGCCGGAGCTTATGCAGAACATTGCCGCGGAGAATAATCTCTCTGAGACTGCTTTCTTTGTCAAAAAAGAGAGGATTTTCGAATTGCGGTGGTTCACTCCCGTGATAGAGGTGGATCTCTGCGGGCACGCAACCCTGGCCGCGGCTCATGTGATTTTCAACCACCTGGATTACGCGGGAGAAAAAGTTGTCTTTTCTTCTTTGAGTGGAGAGTTGAAGGTTTCCAGGGCCGATGACCGTCTCACTCTGGATTTTCCCTCAACACCTCCATCTGCGGTTGATGCGCCCGAGGAATTGATCCAGGGCTTGAGCATGAAGCCGAAGGAAGTCCATAAGTCCAGGGATTATTTGGCGTTGTTCGAGAGTGAAGCCGACATCCTCTCTATCGAGCCTAATTTCAACACTCTGAAAAAGGCGGATTGCCTGGGGATCATTGTCACTGCTGAAGGAGAAAAATGCGATTTCGTCTCGAGATTCTTTGCCCCGGCTGCTGGGATCGATGAAGATCCTGTCACAGGCTCTGCCCATACAACCCTGATCCCGTTTTGGGCAAAAAAGCTGGGAAAGAATATGCTGCATGCCTCCCAGCTGTCCAAGAGAAGGGGAGAGTTGTTCTGTGAGCTTTCAGGTGACAGAGTCATGATCGGAGGACATGCCGTAACCTATTTCAAAGGGGAAATCACTCTCTAATTGGGAGTAATGACATCTGTTTTCATGGGATTGCCACGCTTCGCTCGCAATGACACTTTTATCTTTAGCATCATGAGAAAAATTGTTGCCTAATGACTGAACATGAAGAGAAGGCCCCTTTTTCCAGGGGAAAGGTCCGTTTAGTGGAACGATTTCACCCGGATGAGAGTTTACATTAATACAGGAGTAAGCGCCAAGTTTGGGAGGCAAACAATGCAATACAGTCAACCGTTTAAGTTAACTTCGATCATCCTTTTCGTTTTCCTCGCGGGATTTTTGACATCGAATCTTTATGCTGACGGGTTCATCGTCCCTAAGCCGCGTCCGGGAGAAAAGATACCGCCTCTGACCGTGAAATACCATCGGGTCAGTGTGGAGATCATCAATCAAGTTGCAAAAACGTCCATCGATCAAGTTTTTATCAATAACCATCCCAGAGATATTGAAGGAATCTTTATTTTCCCTCTACCGGAAGAAGCCACTCTCTCTGAGTTCTCGATGTACATCGGAAACGAGAAGGTCGAGGGAGAGATCCTGGACCGCGACCAGGCCCGCCGGATCTACGAGGATATCGTGCGGAGGATGAGAGATCCTGCTCTTCTCGAATATGTCGGACGCAACATGTTTCGGGCTCGAGTTTACCCGATTCCGGCTCGAGGAGAGAAGAGGATCAAGCTTTCTTACACCGAGATTTTGAAGGCGGAGAAAAACCTTGTCCGGTATGTTTATCCTTTGAACACAGAAAGATTCTCCCTCCATCCTCTGAAAGAAGTCGCGGTATCAGTCAAGATCAACTCGAAGGTTCCGATTTCCAATGTCTATTCGCCTTCCCACAAGGTCTCTGTCCGGAAGGAAGGCCCGGGTCAGGCAGGAGTGGGTTTTGAGGCAAAGGATATCAAGCCGGAAAAGGACTTTGTTCTGTATTACTCCCTTTCTCAGGACGAGATCGGACTCTCTTTCATGAACTGGGAAGGTCCTGAAAATAACTATTTCATGCTGCTGGCCTCTCCGTCCTTTGTGGGGCAGAGGGAAAGGATTCTCAACAAGAACCTGATATTTGTCATCGACAGCTCTGGAAGCATGAGTGGGAAGAAGATTGTACAGGCTAAAGAAGCTGTGCGGTTTGTCATCAATCACCTGGATAAAGGCGACAGATTCTCCCTTATCGATTTCGATGACGGGATCAGCCAGTTTTCA
>DAOVAM010000213.1 GCA_030671065.1 Candidatus Aminicenantota bacterium | reverse complement strand
AGTAATTAATAGTTTCTGAGCAACAGACTAATCCCCAAGGACAGTGTTTGACATCTGATGTTCCTGATGATATAAACTTGAGAAATTAGGGAATAAATCATTCAAGGAGGGAGGAATTGAAACTTAAACTTTATGTCATTATTCTGATGAGTATTGCCCTGTGTGGTGTCATCCATGCACAGGAATGTGTGAATTGCCACAAGAAAATCAATCCGAATATCGTCTCGGATTGGCAGCTCAGTAAACACAGCCAGAACGATGTAGACTGTTCTGTCTGCCACGGCGACAAGCACAAAGATTCTTCTGATGTCGCAAATGTGCAGATTCCTACTCCGGACACATGCGCCGACTGCCATGAGGAAAGAGTCGAACAGTTCAAGAAAGGAAAACATGCAGCTGCCTGGGCAGCTTTGAAGGCCATGCCGACGACACACTGGCAGCCCATGGAATTAATGGAAGGAATGAAGGGCTGCGGCGGATGCCACAAGATCGGATTGAAAACCGAAGAAGAGATCAAAGAACTGAAAGAAAATGGTGCTGGATTCGGAGTCGCCTCGTGCGATGCTTGCCACACACGGCATGTCTTCTCTGTCCAGGAAGCCAGGCAGCCACAGGCCTGCCAAACATGCCACATGGGATTCGATCATCCCCAATGGGAGATGTATTCTGGCTCCAAGCATGGCGTTCGTTATCTACTGAAACAGAACAAGATCCTTCCTGAATCAGTCGCTGCGCCCACATGTCAGACCTGCCATATGCAGGAAGGAAACCATGAAGTCAGGACAGCCTGGGGATTCCTCGCGGTCCGGCTGCCCATGCCCGAGAACAAGCAGTGGACAGCTGACCGAGTGACTATCCTTCAAGGCCTTGGAGTTCTCGATCCTGATGGCAACCCAACAGCAAGGTTGGATGTTGTGAAAGCAGCGGATGTTGCCCGGCTCACTCAAGAGGCCTGGCAAAAAGAACGAGATAAAATGATAGAGACGTGCAACCAGTGTCATTCTGTGAATTTTGCCAAAGCAGAGCTAGAAAAAGGGGATCAAATAATCAGGCAAGCTGATCATCTGATGGCTGATGCTATCCGTGTTGTCGCTGCTTTGTACACAGACGGAATCCTTGCCAAACCCGAAAGCTATGCCTATCCTTTCCCCGACCTCCTGACTTTCCAGGATGCACCCACTCCCATAGAACAGAAACTTCATGTCATGTTCCTCGAGCACCGGATGAGAACCTTCCAGGGTACATTCCATGCGAATCCTGACTATGCCTGGTGGTATGGCTGGAGTGAAATGCTAATGGACCTGGCTGAAATCAAGGAAAAGGCAGAGGATTTGCGTCTCAAGCATGGAAAAAAATAAGGCAGACAAATAAGAACACAATCGAACGAATCGAAAAGATTCTAGAACTGGCGTAGAGTAAAAAGAATATAAAGGCTTCTATTCAGCACAATTCATTTTACTTCAGTCAGAATAATCGTGTGTTAAATAGAAAAGTTTGTATATCCATAATAATTTAATAATACGGAGCTCAAATGAAATCTCTATTCAAATATTTCTCGTCAGTTAAACTGGCTATTGTTCTTCTGATCATTATCACGGCGGCATCAATGGTTGGCACCTTGATCCCCCAGCAACGAAGCCCGGAAGAGTACATCGCTCAATATGGCAGGTGGGCAAATGTATTCCAGCAGCTCCAGCTTACTAATCTCTATAAATCCTGGTGGTTTAGTGCCCTTCTTTTCCTCTTTGCCCTGAACATCATAGTCTGCACCCTGAACCGTCTTTCTCCAAAATTAAAAAAGGCGTTTCGGCCACGGGTGGCAGTTGAAACAAAAAATATCGAAGTCTTAAAGATTAAGGAAAAGCTCAAGAAACCCATGAGCCTGGATTCAGCCAGAGAGATGCTCAAAAAAGAGCTTTCCTCCAGGCATTTCCGTGTGAGAGAAACACAAATGGATAATAAAGCGTTCTTGTATGCCAGGAAAAGGGTTCTGGGTTGGTTCGGGGCGGATATAGTCCACCTCGGGATTCTCATCATTATTGCCGGAGGAATCATCAGCGGAATCGGGGGATTCAGGTGGAATTTAACTTTTTCAGAGGGACGCGTCCTGGATGTTCCCAGAGCGGAGTTTAAACTCAAACTGGATAAATTCGAAACCGAATATTATCCGAGCGGTGGAGTCAAAGACTGGAAGAGTACGCTCACTGTTTTCGAGAATGAAAAGCCTGTTTTGAGCAAGATCATCGAAGTCAACCATCCCCTTTCCTATAAAGGGTTTGTCTTTTACCAAAGCAGCTATGGCTGGGACTGGAGAAATCCTTCTGTTGAGATATTGGCAAAAAAAAGAGAGGACTCTTCATTTTCAAGAACAATGAAATTAAAGATCGGAGAGAAAGTCAGGCTCGAAGGGGAGGACATCGAAGTTTCAGTTCTCGAATTTATTCCTGACTTTGTCATCGGCGAGAAAGGCCAGATTGCAACTCGTTCTCTCGACCCGAACAATCCTGCTGTCTTCATAGAAGGATGGCAGGCAGAGGAAAAACTATTTTCAGGTTGGATATTTGCCAAGTTTCCGGATTTCGCCCGGATTCACTCAGAGAAAGAAACTGATCTGACTTTTGAGCTCAAGGATTTCAAATCTAGTCAGCTTTCAATCATCCAGGCTTCAAAGGACCCGGGTGCGAATTTCATCTGGGCTGGATGCACAATCTTGATGATTGGTCTGTTTTTTGCTTTCTACTGGCCTACCCGAGAGATTAGAGTGGCCCTAGAAGGATTAGGGAATAAAGTAGATATTACAGCTGGCGGTGTAGCTTCGAAAAGCAAGGATACATTCAAGGCTGAATTTAAGAAAATCACAGAATCTATTAGGAGATCAAAGTGAACGAATCCACACTTTTCCTCATAACTTTTATTCTTTATATCATTTCAACGTTCTTTTATTTTTCCTTCCTTTTCTCAAAAAAGGAAAATCTAGCAAAGACAGGTTATCTTTTCGCTTTTGCAGGTCTTATTGTCCACACGATCGCTCTTCTCTGGAGAACCGTTGAAAGCGGCCATGCCCCTTTTACCAACATGTACGAATCTCTCTCTTTTCTCGCCTGGTCCTCAATTCTTGCCTACGTTGTTATCGAGATGAAATTCAAAATCCGGAAGGCCGGTCCTTATTTCATGTTGATCGTCATTGGTTTAATGGCTCTGGCTTCATCCCCGCTAATGCCAAAAGAAGCCACTCCCCTCGTTCCAGCCCTTCAGAGTTACTGGCTCTGGCTGCATGTATCTGTTACACTCATCGGCGAAGCCTTTTTTGCCTTTGCATTCATCACGAGCATTCTATACCTTGTGGCAGATGCGAAAGAGAAAAAGGGAACGAAACCCGGTCTATCCGCCGAAAAACTCGATTCAGTCAGTTACAGATGCATTGCCATCGGCTTTCCTCTTTTTACTCTGGGAGGTATTGTTTTTGGGATGATCTGGGCGTATAAAGCCTGGGGAAGTTGGTGGAGCTGGGATCCTAAGGAGACATGGAGCTTGATCACCTGGTTCGTGTTTGCTCTTTATCTCCACACGCGGATCGTCATGGGCTGGAAGGGCCGCCGCTCTGCATACATTGCTATCATCGGATTCTTGGCCGCCCTTTTCACTTACTTTGGTGTGAACTATCTCCTGACCGGACTCCACAGCTACGCATAAAAGAAATATCTCGCTGCTTTACTCATAAGCGATCTATTTCTTGGTTTTTTTGAAAATATTAGCTGTTTCATGAGTTTGAATATTATTAAGTGGATAAAGAATGATTTTCTTCTTTCTGGAAAGCAAAAAAATTGACAGGGAACTATAGTTTTCCTATAATTAATATCTTTTAAGTTTAAATTCAATAAGTTAGAACTTATCCAAATGAAATTCAAAAAGATGATGAAAATGATATTTGAAAAGATGACGAAATTCAAAAAGATGCACAAAAAAAAGAAAAGAAGAATCATACTCCTTGCCGGTGCAGGTTTTTTTCTTGTCTTTATGATAGGCTCCGTGGAATTCACCTCCCACTCAAAATTCTGCGCCTCGTGCCACTACATGAAGCCTTTTTACAGGAGTTGGGAGACTTCTTCACACAAAGACGTGG
>DAOVAM010000214.1 GCA_030671065.1 Candidatus Aminicenantota bacterium | reverse complement strand
GAAGAATCGTCTCGCAGCCCAGAACAGCTGGATAAAAATGCTTCATGGAAAAAGGAAAGAATCTCTCATTCCACAAAAACGCTGCGAGATGATCGTCGGCTACTTTCCCTTTCTTTTTTTGAATAAGGTTCAATAATTTATCTTCGGATGGCAGGTTTTCGAAAGAGAGAAACACAGCTTCTGTCGCAGGGAATGAGACCTTTCCGTTGAGCAGGAGGTTTTTGTGCTCGAGTCGAATCCGGTCAAAGTAGGCGATGTGAGTGGGTGAAAGCTTGAGCGACTTCAGCATCTCGTATAAGAATCCAACTGCTTCCGCTGGGGTGTTGAAGAAGACCAGGTAGGATTTTGAGTGAAGAGATTCACGAACCTTGAGCTTTACTTTGCTGATGATTCCCATCTGGCCCTCGGTTCCCAAAAAATACTTGTATTCTCGGTCTCTGCGTTTCACCCATCTGTTTTTACGGGGAGTGACGACCTCTATGGAATCAACAAGGTCAGACACATGTCCATACCGGAAACTGTTTATCCCGAAGCCACCGGTGGCCAGCCAGCCCCCGACAGTGGAAAATAAACTGGATGGACATGTGTAAAGGTCGAGGGAATGTCTCTTCAGGAAGTGTTTCACATCCCACCATTTGATCCCCGCTTCCACACAGAGCGTTTTTTCTGTTTCATCGAAGTCCACTATTTTGTTCAAGGAGGTGAGGTCGACCATGATCGATTTCTTAAGGGGAGCAAGACAGCCAATCCCTGATGTTGCGGCACCACGGGGGATGAGCGATAGTCTGTTTTTATGGCATTGAGCAAAAAGTTCCTGAATATCGTGGACACTTTCGGGCTGATAAACCGATTGAATTCTGGGGAGCCTGTCTTTTATAATACCGGGGAGCTCTATCGATTCCCGTGCGTACAATTTGACTTCGAGTGGACTATCGATTATCATTATGTCACACATTTTACAAAAATGTTTTCATTTGTCAAGAATAAATTGAATATATATTGACATTTGTTTAATATTTTACTAATTTAACTTACATATATCAAAGGAGGAGCAATGGTGGAAGAGATAGAAAAAAAGATTATCATAGCTCTAAATCAGAATTCCAGGAAGAGTTTTCGTGAAATTGCCAAGGAGATCGGGACATCCGCTCCTGTTGTGATCAATAAGGTCAAAAAGCTCGAGGAGCTGGGGGCGATAAAAGGGTATATTCCGGTGTTGGACCCGGAATACTTCGGATTCACGTTAATGACTGTCATCGCTTTGAGGATTTCTCATGGAAAACTCATAGAAGCGCAGGAAAAAATTGCAGAAGACCCGCATGTTCTGGCCATTTATGATGTGACCGGCGAGTGGGATTCAATCGTGATTGCCCACTTCAAAGGGAGGGAAGATTTAAATAAATTTATTAAGACAATTCTTGCTCAGAAATATGTGGATAGAACAATCACTCATATCGTGCTCAACGTCGTGAAAGACGAGCGCCGTCTCATCATTTGAATTGTTTCTGAACAAAAGAAAAAAAGAATAGCCAAAAAAGGAGCCAAAAAAGGGGCCTGGCCCCTTTTTCTTACTTTTTCTTACCAGAATATTATGTAGAGAACGACAGTCACCGCTATTACCGCTGCGCCTAACCAGACCACAGACGACGCGGGTTTCAGGTCGATCCCTCCTTTTGAAGGAAGTGTCTTTGGTTCAGAAAGAGGTTTCAGTATGGTAACAATGGCCATTGCCAGTACCAGGATGATGAATGTGATGGCCATTTTGTTCAGGAAGACGATGTGGTCGAACGCGTGAAGATGAAGGATACCGTACACTGGAACGTTCAAGATCAAGGCTGTGATCGCTGCAGAGGCAGGAGCCCGTTTGAATATCAGCCCAAAAACAAACGCGGCTAGTATCCCGGGCGAAATATACCCCTGGAAGTCCTGGATATAATGGAAGATCCCCATGAGTTTCGGATGGCCTAAATAGGGTGCAATCAGACAGCCGATCAACACGAATACACAAGTCATGATACGTCCGATCTTTATCAGGGCGTTAGGAGAAGCGTCCCTTTTGAAGTGACGTTTGTAGAGGTCCATGGTGAATATGGTCGATGCGGAGTTCAGCATGGAATCGAGCGAACTCATGATCGCTCCAAAAATGGCTGCGAACATAAAGCCTTTTAAGCCTGCGGGAATCAAATTCTTGATCAGAAGAGGATAAGCAGCATCGGCAGTGACGAGCTGGTCTCTGTAAAGTTGAAGAGCCATTATTCCGGGGAAGACAACGATGAAGGGAATAAGTAATTTCATCCAGGCGGCAAAGATCACTCCAATCTGTCCCTGCTTCAAACTTTTGGCGCCGAGGGTTCTTTGCATGATGTACTGGTTCAAACCCCAATAGTAAAAGTTGGGGATCCAGATTCCGAGGAGAAGCGCTGTCCAGGGGATTTCGATGTGACTGGCAGGGAGAACCATATGAAGCCTGTCAGCATTGCTCTGAAAAAAATTACTCACACCCCCGACTGCAATGAATCCGAGGACCATAGTGATTGCTCCGCCGATGATCAACGCAGAGCCCTGGATAAGGTCTGCCCAGACAACCGCTTTGAGGCCGCCATATGCTGTGTAAAAGGCTGCTATAATACCGATGATCCACACGGCCAATGTCAGGTCGATCCCGAATATCGTGTGCAGGGTCAGGCCTCCGGAATACAGGACTGCCGCGATGGTGACAGCCACATAGATGATCACTGTGTAAAAAGCCATGATGGCGCGCGGGACCGGGCTGTACCGGTGTTCGAAGAATTCCGGAATCGTGAAGATACCGATTTTGAGAAACTTGGGAAGGAAGAAAAGAGCCACAAAAACAAGAGTAATGGCAGCGATCCACTCGTAGCTCGCGACAGCCATCCCGACATGTCCGGCACTTTGTCCCGACATCCCGACAAACTGTTCAGTAGAGATGTTGGATGCGATGAGCGAGAAACCGATCAGATACCAGAAAAGACTTCGGCCTGCCAGGAAATAATCCTCACTGGTTTCCTTTTTTTTGCGGCTTTTGTACAGGCTGATCCCGACGACAAAGCAGATGAACGCAAAGAAGAATCCGATGTCGATCCAGCTTAAATTCATGATTCGTGCATTTCATCATTATCCATGGATCGTTTTCTCCATTTTTTCCAACGCCAGTAGAGATACACGGCTGGAACCTGGTACATTGCTAGAATAATGGGCGAAAGGATAAACCAGAAAACATTCATGATAGGAACAAAAAGAAAAATAAAAGCAGCGATTCCCACAAGAGATAACACTACGCATGCTGTGAGCCAGAGAACAGAATGTATTTTTTTTACTTTATCGTTAGATGTGTCCTGCATTCTGATTCAGGTCAGTGATAGGAATACTTATTTATTTTGAAATTTTTGAAAACGAGGATCTTTATGCAGACCGGATAGGTCAGGATCGATGTTCACTTCGTCTATGGATCCGCCACGCTCGATGTATTCATCTAAGGCCTGGAAAGCTTTGTCGCGGTCGTTGCAGCGTTCAAAGACCTGAACACATTTCAAGAGAACCCGGACATCATTCGGCGCAGATTCTTGAACTTTTGAGATTTCAGCGATCGCGTTCTCATGGTCTCCTAATACGGCATGATACCAGGCTAAGAAAGATCGCGTGTACACATCATCCGGACTCCCGGCCAGTTTATTTTTTGCCAATCGAATGGCATTTTCATAGGCCTCCTTGGCCTTTTCCGAATATTCAGGAGTGTAACGGTAGGCATCAGCCAGATTCCCCCAGATCATATAATTGCTCCTGTCCAGATTGAGTGCCTCTTCAAACATTTCCACTGAGTCTCCATACCGGCGCAGGAAAAAGTATTGTGTTCCTAGATTGGAAAAAGCCTTTTCGTTGGGGCGGATTGCGATGATTTTTTTGAATGTTGCTTCTGCCTGGTCATAGCGTCCCCTTAGAAAGTAAATTCCTCCTAGACCGAGGAGACTGCTGGTATTTCCTGGAGATAATTCTGTGGCTTTGTGAAACATACTTTCCGCCCCAGCCAGGCGCCCGTGTACATAGTAAAAATAGCCGA
>DAOVAM010000092.1 GCA_030671065.1 Candidatus Aminicenantota bacterium | reverse complement strand
ACCTCGATGGCGACGCCTAAGTTATTCTTCATAGCTTTCACGATGCAATCTTCGAGCGACAGAGTGATAGATTTTTCTTCTTGCTGTGCCAGAGATGACGATACCGTGAATAAAATCAGGGTTACGATAATACCGATTGAACGTTTTCGCATTTTGATCCTCCTTGATTTGAGTTTATAAAAATCCTTCCAAGTGAAAACTCAGGAAAATTTATTGAAACGATCCAAGCCGGGAAGGCGACAAAAACTAACTTTCCACTTCAAACTTTTTGCCTGTCATATCCGCTTGGCCAAACGCCTCATTTGATCCATGAGGGTTTAATTCATTCCTTCTTCTAGTTTTTACTATTATTTTATTATTCGTATCTCAATGCATCTATGGGGTCCAGCTTTGACGCTTTTCGCGCGGGATAGAACCCGAAAAAGATCCCGACGATTCCAGAGAAGCAGAAAGCGATGATAATGGACCACAGAGAGACAAGGGTTTGCCAATCAGCCAGCTTGGAGATCAACGTCGAGCCGACAATGCCCACTCCGACACCTAAAAAACCTCCCAGTATGCTCAAAACAATGGCTTCGGACAGGAACTGGAAGAGGATATCCTTTTCTCGAGCACCGACGGACATCCTGATTCCGATCTCGCGGATACGCTCGGTCACTGAAACAAGCATGATGTTCATGATCCCGATACCGCCCACGAGGAGAGATACGGATGCGATGCCTCCAAGGAGAATCTTCAACGCCTCTCTGGATTCAGCCGCGCTTTCTGCGATATCAGCCATATTCCTCACGTTGAAATCATCCTCAGCACCGGGTGCGATCTTGTGCCGGATCCGAAGGACATCCTCGATCTGTCTCATGGCCTCTTCTGTTTTGGAGCCGGATACGGCTGAGACATCAATGGAGCTGATACGCGTGGTTCCGAGGAGTCTCCTCATGGCTGTCGTGTAGGGGATTAACATCATGTCATCCCTGTTCATCCATCCTCCGGATTCTCCTATTGATTTAAGGGTTCCGATCACCCTGAAAGGGATTTTTTTGAGCCTGATGATCTGCCCTATGGGATCGGCTCCTTCGAAAAGATTCTGATTCACTTCGCTGCCCAAAACACAGACCTTCTGCCCGGACTTGACCATGTTTTCATCAAAGAAGATTCCCTCCTCAACTTCCCAGTTTCTGATTTCCGGGTACTTATCGCCAACGCCGTAGAAAGAGGTGTTCCAGTTTTTATTTCCGTAGACAACCTGCGCTCTCCCTGAAACCGAAGGCGATACATACTGGACTGCATCGCATTTCTCCAGTATGGCTTGGCCGTCGTCAGCAGTCAGTGTCTGAGCAGACCCACCTCCATAATGGCGGCCCCCAAAAGATTGACTCCCGGGACGGACAAAAAGAAGATTGGTTCCCATTTCTTCGAAGCGTTTTTCCACTTCTCTCTTAGCTCCCTCGCCTATGCTGACTGTGGCGATGACAGCCCCGACTCCGATGATTATTCCCAATGCAGTGAGAAAAGAGCGCATTTTATTCCGGCCCAAAGCTCTCAAAGCGACTCGAATGATCCTCGATGTGTTCATTGTCTCAACTCCTTCATCTCAAACTCTTTTTCCTATTCAGAGATTCAATCACGCTCTTCTTTAATGATCTGGCCATCCCTGAGGTATATGCGTTTCCGGGCAGCCGAAGCCACATCCGGATCGTGGGTGACTAGAATGATCGTGATATTTTTTTCCTGGTTCAGTTTCTTAAAAATGTCCATTATTTCTTTCCCTGTTTTCGAGTCCAGGTTTCCAGTGGGCTCGTCTGCGAGAAGCAGGGAGGGATTATTGACCAGAGACCGGGCAATAGCCACTCTCTGTTGTTCTCCTCCAGAAAGCTGGTTTGTCTTGTGAAGTTCTCTTCCTTTCAGGCCGACTTCAGCGAGGACTTGAAAGGCCATCTCTCTCGCTTCTTTTACCGGAGTGTCGGAATACAGGAGAGGAAGTTCTGTGTTTTCGAGGGCAGTGGTGCGGGCAAGGAGGTTAAAGGTCTGAAAAACAAACCCGATTTTTTTATTCCTGATCCGAGCCAGCCTGTTTTTATCCAGAGTGGAGACTTCTTGTCCATCTAAAATGTATTTTCCTTCTGTGGGTCTATCCAAACAGCCGATAATGTTCATCAGAGTCGATTTGCCGGACCCTGAGGGGCCCATGATGGCCATAAGATCGCCCTCTTGAATGCTGTAAGAAACACCTCTGAGAGCATGGACCTGAGTCTCCCCGATTGTATACACTTTCTTGAGATCTTCCAGTTGAATAAGATTGTTGTTGCTGCTCATTTGCTTCTTTCCTTAGTTTTAGTCTTCTATTCTCGATGAAGAGAGATTTAACGGAACATCCTCATCATATTTGGTGACCTATTAGAGCTAGAGCGCGAGCTACCATCAGTGTTTTCTCCTGTGATCACAAGCTGCCCCTCTTCCAAGTCGCCTGAAACGATCTCTGTATAAGAGTTATCTGTGACTCCTTTTCTGATGAATAGCATTTTGAGATTCCCGCTTTCATCTTCGATCCAGACGCGTGCAAAATCTCTCATCTGTCTCCCACTCATGCCAGAACCTCCCATTCCAGATTGGCGCTGTCCTGATCCAAATCTCTGAGAATCCTGCTGGTGGGAATCTCCCTCCTGATCAGGTTTTCTCTCCGGGTTCGATCCCTCTTGCTGTGCGCCTCTATTTCTCATCTGGCTCATCATGAGTTCTCTCATTTCTTCCTGGCTCAAGTTGGGAGTGAAACGGAGGGCAGCATTCGAGACACGCAGAGCGTTCCTGGCCTCTCCTGAAACGATCGAGACAGTGGCTGTCATGCCGGGTCTCAGCTTCATCTCAGGATTGTCCACTTCTACGATAGTCGTGTAGGTGACAACGTTCTGGACGATTTCAGGAGAATACCGGACCTGTTTGACCACTCCCCTGAAATTTTCATCCGGGAAAGCATCGACGGTGAACCGTACCTGCTGATCTTCCTTGATCTTTCCGATGTCCGCTTCATCCACGCTGCATTCCACCTGCATCTTGCTCAAGTCGTTGGCGATCTGAAAAAGGACGGGGGCTTGAAAACTGGACGCAACAGTCTGTCCGGCATTGATGTTCCGGTTGATCACGACTCCATCGATCGGAGATCGAATGATGGTGTAAGACAGATTGACCTCACTCGTTTCAAGCTGAGATTTCGCCTGCTGCAACCGTGCCTCTGCGGATTGAATGTCAGATTTGGCGCCGTAATAATTGGTTTCGACTGTTTCCTTCTCTTCAAAAGACATCAAGTCTTTATCAAAAAGATTCAAGGCTCTGTCGTACTTATTCTTAAAATTCTCGAAAGTGACCTTGGATTTTTCGAGAGAAGCAACAGCACTTTGGTAGTTAGCTTCATCCTGACTTACTCTGGTCAAGAATTGAGACTGTTCCAGCTCCACAATGATCTGTCCCTCTTTAACCGGTGAATTGAAGTCCACGTAAATATTTTCAATCTTCCCCGAAACCTGGGCTCCCACGTCAATGATGATCACCGGGTTCAATGCCCCTGTCGTGACGACGAGGGCTTCGATATTACCTCTGTCTACAGCTTCTGTTTTATATTTCAAGCCGTTACTTTTATTAGGCTTCAATACAGTGAATGCCAGGACAATTCCTGTGATGACGACAAAAATGACTGCACCGATAATGACCTTTTTTTTCATTTCTCATCTCCTTTATCTTTACTGCTTTTATTGGTTTTATTGGGGTGTCTTTTCCTTCCTTTACTTCTTGCATCCATCTCTTTTTTTCTTTGAGAGATGTACTTTTGAATCATGGCTTCGAATTTTTGATCTTGTTCCTCAGATAAAACGCTCTTGATCTCATCTTTGAGTTGAGCCCTCATTTGAGAGTATTGCTCGCGGTAGGAAGAGCTCAATTCTTTCATCCTTTCTTCGCTATTCCTGAAGATCTCTCTTATTTGCTCCTGCTGTTCTGAGGTGAGACCCAGCTCTTCAGCCATTATTTTCAGGGAGGGAAAGCGGACAGAGCTTCTTCTTTCCGTTTCTTTCTTTGTTCTTTTATGGGTGAGATTTTGTTCCAGAAAAATCCCACTCAGGAGGCCAGCAACAAAAACCACTACAAGAGAGAGAATGATCCAGAATTTAGAATGGTTTTTCATGGCTAATATCTCCTTGTGTTGTTATTGGAGCCATTGTTATTTTCATCTGCTGTAAAAATAAGCTCCATGCTTTTGACTGTAAAATCTTTCTGCTCTAACTCTGCAAGTGTCTCCTCGAGCGGATCGAGATTGCGGAGGAGAAGGGCTTCTGACTGACTGAGTTCCATTCCCTCCTGGGGAGAGAACAGGATGATAGCGGTTCCGAACAGGATAACCAGGATAAGAGAAACAGGAATGGCCCTTATTCCCCACTGCCTCCATACTGTTATTGGTTCGGGCTCTTTTTTCTCTTTCAACTTGGGCTGGAGGCGTTCCCAAAAATAGGGCTTGGGTTCCGGAAAATCTTTTTCCTTTAAGGTATCGAGGATGATCCGGTACTCTTCTTGAGCTGTGGAACAGAGAGTGCAGTCTTGTACATGCGCGTCGAGTTCCCTTTTCTCACTGTCTTTTATACTCCCGTCAAAAGAGCGGAGTATCAGTTTCTCGAATTTCTTACAATCCATGATTGTCTCCTTCCTGGCTTAAGAAAGGCGCCAGTTTTTTACGGAGCATTTTCCTGGCTCTATGAATCCGGGAATCCACAGTTCCAGGAGAAATTTTCAGGATTTTGGAGATCTCTTCATAAGAAAATCCCTGAATATCTCTCAGAGAAAGAACAGCCTGGTGCTTCTCGGGTAGTGTTTGGAGTGTCTGGTGGAGGAGTTTTCTTCTCTGCTCTTCAGTGAATTTTTCTTCTTTCATCGTTTTATCTTCCTGGCGAATTGCACTTTCCTTGATGTTATCGATGGATATTTGTCTCACTCGACCTTTTTTTCTCAGATAATCTCTCACATGATTGATCGTTATCCTGTACAGCCAGGTTCCGAATCCTGATTTGAGCTGGAACCTCGGAAGGGCATAATAGGCCTTGATGAAGGCCTCTTGTGCCAGGTCGTCCGCAATATCACGGTCATGCGTTAAACTGAAAGCCAAATTAAACACCTTTATCCTGTATTTTTTGACCAGCACGGCAAAAGCGTCTTCGTCGCCTTCCTTGCTCAAACGAACCAGTTCTTTCTCTTCCATTCCACTCTAACATCTCTCTGCCTCCGTGCACTCTTTAGACGGAGGAAGGAGGAAAATCTTCCGTTTAATTCTTTAAACAGGGATGTTCTTCCCTTCGTTTCCTATTTTAAGCGATAGGGAGAGAATCATAAAGAATTATTTGCACTTGGATAGAGAAAGAGTTTTTAAGTATAGAGAAGTAATGTTCTATCTAATAAGAATTATCTGGATATCTTGGAGTCGGTTGTTATTTTTTCTTTGCCGTCCATTCGCGGGGGCCAAAATCTCCCATCTGGACTTCCCCCTTCATCGTATCACCCTCGACCTTTCCCTTGTAGGTCATCGTCATGTCTCCTCTATCGCCCATTGACATTGTAAAGGTCCATTCAATTTCGTTTCCTTTAATCGTGCCTTCCCCTTTCATCGGGCCACGACGGCTTTCTGTGGTCACGGTGATCTTTTCGCCGTCCTGTTCGATTTTAAAGATCTGGGTCATCGGCCCCTGTCGACCCTCTGAGGTCATTTCCCATTCTCCGGCAACATTGGCCTGCAAGGCACTCATGGGGACAACCAGTAAAGCCATGGCACACAAAGCGATGAGTGATTTTGTTTTGGTCATGTTTTCCTCCTTTTTTAATTCGCTGAGTTTACTTTTTAGATGCTTCCGCATCGTTTTTTTTTGGACTTTTTATTCATTGTTTGGACGTGTAATAGGCAAAAATCTTCCATAATAATCATAAAAAAAAGAGGTATTCATTCAAATTTAAACATATGTTTTTTAATGGGATAAAGCAAGAGCAGAAATGGGCAGGCACAGAAAATTCCCTTGTTGGCAGATCCAAAGTCAAGTTGGCTAATTTTGACAATTTTGTCGACATCCCTACAATATTGTAGGTTCTTCTTGGTGCGTCAAATGTGTAATTTATTTAATATCAGCAAGTTAAATAATGGCACGTTTATTGCTCTATTATTTGCCTCAATATTCGAAAGGAGGTTAAAATGAATATGAGAAAAACAGTTTCACTGTTAGGATTACTGCTCATCCTGGGTTCAGGTTTTGTCTTTGCCCAAGAGCAGCAGGAACAGTCAAAAGCGCAGGTCCGCAAAGAAGAACAAAAAGTGGTTCAGAATCAGGTTCAAACAAAAGTTGAGGAGCGAGTGAGGACTCGTCTGATGTTCGTGGATGAGAATGGTGACGGGATCAGCGACTTTGCCCGGGACCATGATAATGATGGAATTCCCAACTGCCAGGACCCGGATTGGACGCCGCCAGAGGACGGAAGCGGATACATGAACAGGTACAGGAATGCTTCTGAGGCGAACAGGTTTGAGTACAGAAACAGGCTGTACAGCGGAAAAGGATGGAACAAGGCCTCTTTCAGGCAGTGTTTTTCCCATGTGACAAGAAGCGCTCAAGGCAGATCCGGTCAAAGAGGAAATACCTCAAAACGGAGTGGACGCTGAGCCGGAAGGAGAGAGCTTCCTCTCTCTATCTTTGGAGGGGAAAGGAGAAACCTCCTTTTCCCTCTTTCAAGGAGACAAAATGAAAAGACTAATCGTATCCTTCTTTGCGTTTGTTTTAATGAGCTCAGCTCTGAGAGCTGAGATGTTTTCTTTATCATTCTTTCAGCACATGACTGATAATGTTTTCCAGAACAGGTATCTTGAAAAGGATCAATTGTCTTCACTGAATTTTTATCTGGATAAGGACTTTTCAAAGATTTCATTATTTACTGAAGGGAATTATGCTTATCTCAATAAGAATTCCGATTTTTCTTATTATTTTCAGAGCATCGGTTTGGATTATCTTCATGCTATCAACAAAAAGTCAGCTTTTTATTTTACCCTCTTGGGCCAGGGAGCTTTCTACAGGCCCGATTACGATGATTTCAATTACCTTTCCCTGAATTTCCTGGGTTCTTTTAAGACCTATCTCAGCCCGACCTCGATTCTGAAGTCGAATTATGTCTTGGAGTACAAGCTCTACGAGTATTCCCTTTATGATTTTATCAGCCATCTTCTGGACGTTTCCTTTGACTCTTACTTTCGGACGAAAACCACGATCAAGGGAGAGTTGAACTGGGGGTATAAAAACTATCTGCACTCTCTTTTTCAGACGGAGGAGGAGGGTCAGGCGATCCAGATTTTGGCCGTAAAAGGGCTTGTCGCTCAGGGAATAGGCGGAAGAGTCGGCCTCAATGTCTCAGGAACAAAG
>DAOVAM010000187.1 GCA_030671065.1 Candidatus Aminicenantota bacterium | reverse complement strand
TGGCACTCAATACACCACAAAAACAGATGTATTCAATTTAAGTTTAACTCAAAGTTTCGTAACTGGTGGGGATGTTTCTCTTTCTCTCTCAAATCAGACTACAGATACAACTCGGAATTTAGTCACAATAAATCCGACCTACACGGGAGAACTGCGGTTTGAAATTTCTCAGCCTCTACTCAAAGATTTCGGGCCCAAAATAAATAAAAGGGACACGAGAAAGGCGCGGAATCAAATGGATATATCTGTTTATTCTTTGAAGTCGACACTTGTTCAAAAGGTTTATGAAGTAGAAGAAGCATACTGGAATCTCGTATCAGCCGTAGAGTCGCTAAAAGTGAATGAATATTCTTTTGAGCACAGTAGAGATCAATTGAAGATGACAAAAGAAGCTGCAAGAATTGGAGCTAAAACTGCTACAGATGTTTTAGACGCAGAAACGGAAGAGGCGAATTGGGAAAGCAGGATAATATCAGATAGAGCCCAGGTACAGAGAGCTGAAGACAGGTTGAGAGAGATCATGAATATTTCTGGCGATGCATCAGGGATGATCCAATCAATCGTGCCGATAGACGAACCTTCGGTTGAAAAAAGAAGGATAACCTTCGAAGAAGCCCTGAAAACAGCTCTTGCACAGAGGCCTGAAATGGCTCGGGTACAGAAAGAGATTGAAAACAGCAATATCGATGTGAGTTACTTCAAGAATCAGACGCTTCCTGAGCTCGATTTGCGATTCCATTTGTGGTATCCGGGGCAATCAGGGGATATAAAAATTTATGAACCTGATAATCCTTTAACTGGAGTGGTTGTGGGTGTTGATGAAGGAAGCAGGAGTGAATCTTTCAATGATGTTTTTGGATTTAAATATGAGAATTGGTACCTCAGCTTAAACCTGAATATCCCTTTGAGTAATGTTTTTTCTCGTGCCAGTCTCGCACGAGCGAGAGTGGAAAATAAGCAGAAATTACTGGAGCAGGAAAGAGAGGAACAATCTATCTACAATGAAATTGTTGAGGTGTTTAAAGAGCTGGAAAATAATGAAAAAAGATTAGAGACTTCAAGCCGGTACAGAGAGTTGATGGATAAAAAGCTCAGGGCTGGAGAAGCAAAGTACAAACTCGGATTGCTAGACAGCCAATGGCTTTTCACTTATCAGAGAGAGATGGCAAATGCCAGAGTGAGTGAGATCGGAGCGATTTTAGCTTACAAGCTTTCTGTGGCCAAGCTGGAGAGAATTCTGGGCATCAACCTGGAGATCAAAAACCTCAAATTCAGAGACTATGATTTTTAAGAGAAAAATGACTTCTGAGTCAATCCAGTTATGAAATTTTTCTGCGATCTCATTTTTTTCCATTATTGTCCTCTCCAGGATGCTTTGTGCCTGAGAAAATTGTGTTTATAAGAAATAGCTCTTATAATAAATAAATAGAAAAAAAGTAAATAGAGATGCGGTTGGAAAGCTCAAGATATGAGGGAACATTCCAGATTCCTAAGGGCTTCATCTCTTCCCAGAAAATTCTGGTGAAACTAGGCTAAAGAAAAATGAAAATAACTCAAATCACAGTAAAAAGACCTGTAACGACTTTAATGTTTTTTCTTGCGATTATTCTTCTCGGCTTTGTGTCTTTGAGAGAGTTGAGTGTCGACCTGCTGCCGAATATCAGTTACCCCCGCCTATCTGTCATTACAAGGTATCCGGGCGTCGCTCCAGAGGAAATCGAAACTTTCGTGACTCAACCGCTTGAAGCGGCAGTGAGTCGTATACCTGGACTGCGCAGGGTTGAATCTGTCTCAGAAGAGGAGCAGTCCTACATGACACTCGAGTTCAGCTGGGGAACGGATATGGATTTCGCCATGCTCCACACCCGAGAAAAGCTGGATGGCGCTCCGATCCCAGAGGATGCGGAGGACCCGGTAATCATCCCTCTGGATCCGCAGAGTAAACCCATAATGATTCTGGCTGTTTCTGGAGAACGATCGCTCCTGGAGCTCAAAGAGTTTTCGGAGGAGTTGGTGAAGCCTCGATTGGAACAGATCGAAGGAATAGGTTCGGCAGAGATTGCAGGAGGAGTCGAGAGAGAGATCCAGATCGAGATCGATCCGAAACTCCTCTCACTCTACGGTATGACAATAGATCAGATTGCCGGGAGAATAGATGATTTTAATCAGAATCTTCAAGGAGGACAAATAAGGAAAGGCCGGTTCAAATACCCGCTTCGGGTCGTGGGTGAATTTGAGACTTTGAGCGAGATTGAGAACATCAGCTTGAAAACGACTGAAGAAAGAGGAATCATTCGGCTTAAGGATGTCGCCCAGATTAAGGATACGATTAAAGAGCGGCAAGGGATCACCAAACTCAATGGGAATGAAAGTATCGGGATCCTCGTCCGTAAAGAATCAGGCGCCAACACGGTCGAAGTCACGCGGCTTGCACATGAAGTTCTTGAAGAGATCAGGAAGGAAAATCCAAGCGTGGAACTCTTGGTTGTCACTGAGCAAGCGAGTTACATTAAAGACGCTATTTTCTCAGTCCTGAAATCGATAATCTTTGGAGGAATTCTGGCTTTTTTTGTATTATTTATTTTTCTTCAGGATTTGAAGACTCCTGTTATCATCGCAGTGGTCATTCCGATCGCCATCATCGCGACCTTTAATCTCCTTTTCTTCAGAGATATAACTCTAAACATCATGTCTCTTGGAGGGCTTGCACTTGGGGTTGGAATGCTGGTCGATAATTCCATAGTCGTCTCAGAGAGCATCTTCCGACATGCATCCCTTGGAAAGAGTCCTTTCGATGCGGCATTTGTCGGCACAAAAGAAGTGGGAATGGCTGTCACCGCTTCCACCTTTACCACGATTTCTGTGTTTCTCCCTGTTATCTATGTTCATGGAGTGGCCGGGCAGTTGTTCAAAGACCAGGCGCTGACTGTGACTTTTGCGCTTCTCTCCTCTCTTGTTGTTTCTCTGACTCTACTGCCCATGCTGGCTTCCCGGAAATTCGAGTTTGAAAGGAAATCAGAAGACATAAAAGCTCAGGATGTGGAAGGAGAGAAGACAACAGTCAAGAAGAAATCAAAATGGAGGTTTTTTCTTTATCCGTTCATATGGGGTTATAAGGGCCTGAAGTGGCTGTTCAAGTATGTGTTTAAAGGGCTTTATTTGGTCCTTAATTTCATATTCAGCTTCATCCTTCAGCTGTTTATGTTGGTTTTCCATTACTTGAATGTGCCTTTTCGGTATATTTTCAAGCATATCTTCAAAGGCTTTAATTCTATATACCAAAAATTTGCCACTCGATATCACAAATTTCTCGTCTGGAGTTTGGATAATAAAGGAAAAGTTCTGGCCGGATCCTTCGCTTTTTTATTATTGACTGTGCTGCTGGCAACTCAAATCCCGAGGGAACTCATGCCCAAACCAGAAGCATCCTCCTTTGATTTGAACTTGAGGACATCCGTGGATTACTCACTCGAACAAACAGTTGGAGTCGTATCCGTTATCGAGAATTGGCTGGGAAACCAGGATTCTGTCCAGGAACATTTTTCTCAAATTGGTGTCGTGAGCGGAATGGAAAGCCTCAATCCTGATGTTTCCCAGAATTCAGCACAGATTCATGTGGAGCTTCATCAGGTCTCGCAAATAGAGAGTACGATCGAAGCCCTCAGAGAGAGGCTGGTAGAGTTCCCGGACCTCAGTTTCTCCATCGTCAAAGAACAATCCACACTGGCTCAATTCCTGGCTTTTTCAACTGCGGAGATAGGCCTAAAAGTCAAGGGGGAGGACCTGAACAGGCTAACGATAATCGCGGAGGAGCTTGTCACAAAACTGAAGGATGTCAGTGGGATTGCCGATATAAACACCAATGTCGAAGAAGGAAAACCAGAATTTTTGATAAAAATCAAGAAAGATTCGATCGAAAGATACCGTATCCCTCCGCGGATCGTGAGTAATTTCCTCGTGAATGCAGTCAGAGGCGCACTGGCCTCCCAGTTTAAGGAATTGGAAAAAAAGTTTGATATTCTGGTCCGGCTGGATGAAAAAACAAGAGGAAACATCGAGGCTCTTCTGAACGAACAGATTTTCTTTCAGGGAACAGGCATTCCCTTAAGGGAGCTCGTTTCCTATGATATGGTCAGAGGTCCCAAGGAGATCCGGAGAGAAAATCAACAAAGAGAAGTCATAGTGACGGCTAACCTCCATGGGACAAAAATAAGCCAGGTTGTGCCAGAGATTCAGAAAAAGATCGATGAACTCTCTTTGCCTTTCGGTTACAGAATAGTCTTCAGCGGAGAACAGGAAGAGATGAACCGATCATTCAGAAGTTTGCTCTTTGCGTTTTGCCTGGCTGTTCTCCTTGTGTACATGATCATGGCGGCTCAGTTCGAATCTCTGGTCCATCCGTTATTGATTTTATTCACTCTTCCTATGGGGGTTACAGGTGCAGTCTGGGCTTTGTATTTGACAGGACAAACTCTGAGTGTGATTTCTGCGATCGGAATGGTGGTCTTGGCGGGGATTGTGGTCAACGACGCCATCGTGAAAATAGACTATACCAACCAGCTCAGAAAAAAAGGATTGAACAAAAGGGAAGCCATACTGGAGGCAAGCCGGGTAAGGCTCAGGCCGATATTGATGACCACTGTCACTACTGCTTTTGGTCTTTTTCCGATGTCTCTTGGATTAGGAAGAGGCGCTGAGCTTCAACAACCCCTGGCCATATCCGTTATAGGAGGGCTCATGCTGGCGACGTTCCTGACCTTGATACTTATTC
>DAOVAM010000128.1 GCA_030671065.1 Candidatus Aminicenantota bacterium | reverse complement strand
AATTCTTTGAGAACGGCTCCTGCTGCATTCAGCTGGCTTTTCCCTCCGTCCACAAGGATCAAATCCGGAAAACTCTCCTTCTCTTTAAGAAGTCTGACATACCTTCTTCTGATGACTTCCTGGAGACTGGCCACATCGTTCGGTCCTTCCACACTCTTGATCTTATACTTTCTGTAGTCTTTTTTTCGGGGGGATCCATTTTCGAAGACCACGAGAGCACCCACAGATTCATCTCCTCCTGTATTGGAGATATCGTATCCTTCGATGCGGGCAGGGAAGGCTTTCAGGTCCAAGAGCTTTCTCATCTCCTCAAGGAGTGAGAGACCTTCAGATTTTTTGCGCATCAGAATTTCTGCGTTGGTCTTTGCCAAGTCCAATAATTGTTTGTTTTTGCCTTTGAGAGGTGTGAGGATATCAACTTTTTTATGCCTTTTATTCGATAGCATTTTGGAGAGTTCATCTTTTCTTTCAGGTGAAAAGGGAAGAAGGAGTTTATCCGGAAGATCCCCACGGCTCTTATAAAGATTCCATAAACAGAAGGAGAGAATGTCTTTGTTTGGAGTCTTTTCTTTTTCTTGAAAGTAAAGCTCTTCGGATTCAATAACTCTTCCTCTTCTCATGATAAAGACATACACGGCGATATTTTCGCGTTCTCTCGAGAAGCCAAATATGTCGATATTTTCCTTCCGGACTGAAATGAGTTTAGGTCTCTGTTTGATCTCTTCAATGGTCAGGATGAGATCTCTCCCTTGTGCAGCTTGTTCGAATTCCTGACGGGCAGCGGATTCCCGCATTTTTTGTTTGAGTATGTTCAGTAGCTTTGAAGTTTTTCCCTCCAGGAAAAAGAGAGCATTGTCCACACTCTCTCTATAGCTGGATTCTGAAATGAACTCGACGCATGGAGCGGAACAGAGATTCAGGTCGTATTCAAGGCATGGCCTTTTCCTCTTTCCTGGGACAGCTTCCTGGCAGGTTCTGACGCCGAAGTATTTGGCAATGAGATGGCTCGTTTGTCGAGCTTGATGAGCAGGGCTGTATGGTCCAAAATATTTTGCTCCATCTTCCTCCACTCTTCTCGTGAATGTCAATGCGGGAAATTTTTCTTGGAGAGTCATTTTCAGGTAAGGAAAGCTTTTGTCATCTTTAAGCCTCAGGTTGAATTTGGGCTGGTACTGTCGGATGAAATTGTTCTCGAGGAAGGCTGCTTCTTTTGGGGAGTCGGTCAGGATGAAATCAAGATCCCATGTTTCTGATAGAATGCTTTTTATTTTTTTATCAGAAGTCTGCTGGAAGTAAGTTTTTACCCTGTCTTTGAGAGAGCGTGCCTTGCCAATGTAGATCACATCTCCTGTTCGAGCTTTGAAAAAATAGATACCTGCTTTTTTCGGGAGGCTTTGTGCTTTTTTTCTCAAGCGGCTCGTCATGATATCTTTATAACGAAAATGAACTTTGAAGCTCGGTCATGCGACTAATTCTAATTCCTTTTTTTTCAACGTGTTGAGTTCATCCCTCAATTTGGCGGCCTTTTCAAACTCCAGTTTTTTGGCAGCTGCATTCATTAAATTTTCCAGTTTTTCCATCTTTTCTTTTCTCTTCTGAGGCGAAAGATAGATGTCTTTCTCTTCTGAGATTCGTGAATAATCAAAATAATCTCTCTCATAAATACTGGTCATAACTTCATCTATTCTTTTTATTATGGATTGAGGAGTGATGTTATTCTTTTTATTGTATTCTTGCTGGATTTCTCTTCTCCTGTTTGTCTCAACAATCGCTTTTTTCATGGAATCTGTCATCCTGCTTGCATACAGAATGGTTTTACCTTCGACATTTCTGGCTGCACGTCCGAAAGTCTGAATCAGAGAGCTTGAAGAACGGAGGAAGCCTTCTTTATCTGCATCCAGAATAGCAACCAAAGACACTTCAGGCAAATCTAGCCCTTCTCGGAGCAAGTTTATGCCGATGAGGGTGTCAAATTTCCCTTTTCTCAAGTCTCTGAGTATATTCACTCGTTCCAATGTGTCAATCTCAGAATGGAGATAGCGAACGCGGAGACCGAGTTCAAGGTAATGCCGTGTTAAGGCTTCGGCCATTTTTTTGGTCAAGGTTGTGACAAGGGTCCTCTCGCCCTTATTGACTCTTGTTTTGATTTCAGCCATCAAATCATCGACTTGACCTATGACTGGCCGGACTTCGATCTCAGGGTCAATGAGACCGGTCGGCCGGATGATTTGCTCAACCACTTTGTTCCCCGTCTTTTTCAGTTCATAAGGGCCCGGAGTAGCCGAGACATATAGGACCTGGTTGATCCTGTTCTCAAACTCTTCGAAATTGAGAGGTCGATTATCCAGGGCTGAGGGGAGGCGGAATCCATGCTCAACAAGAGTCTGCTTTCGTGAGCGGTCTCCATGGTACATCCCTCGGATTTGAGGGATAGTGACGTGGGATTCATCGATTATGATCAGAAAGTCAGGAGGAAAATAATCGAGAAGAGTGTAAGGTGGTTCTCCAGATTTTCGCATGCTGAGATAGAGCGAATAATTTTCTATACCGGGGCAGTAGCCAAATTCTCTCAACATCTCAAGGTCAAACAAAGTTCTCTCTTCGATCCTGTTGGCTTCGATGAGCTTGTCCTGTTTTTTGAAAAACACGATTCTTTTCTCCAGTTCTTTTTCTATACTGCGGATCGCATAATCGAGAATGTCTGGGGGAGTGGAGAAAAAGGTTCTCGGATAGATCAGTATTTTGTCTTGAGTATCCAATGTTTTGCCCAGAAGAGGATCTATGGTGGAAATTTTGGATATTTTGTTTTCATCCAGCTCGATCCGGTAGGCATTATCCTCATAGGAAGGGAATACTTCGATGACATCCCCCCGCACTCGAAAAGTACCCCTCTTCAATTCTGCCTCCTCTCTTTCATACTGAATCTCGACAAGATTCTTGAGGATGTTCTTCCTGGATATCTCTTGCTCCCTTTTTAGGGTGAAACTCATGGAGAAATAAGTTTTTGGGGAACCAATACCGTAGATGCAGGAGACAGAAGCGATAACGATGACATCTCTTTTCTGGAAGAGAGAGTTTGTGGCGCACAGTCTCAGACGGTCGATTTCGTCGTTGATTGTTGCCTCTTTTGCGATGTAAGTATTTGAAGCCGGTATAAAGGCTTCAGGCTGATAATAATCATAATAGCTGACAAAGTATTCCACTGCATTTTGAGGGAAGAAGTGGCGGAATTCCTGATAGAGCTGAGCGGCCAGGGTTTTATTGTGGGATATGACGAGAACTGGCCGGTTGGCTTTCTCGATGATGTTGGCTGTTGTAAAAGTCTTCCCGGAACCTGTGACGCCCATCAAGACCTGATGTGTGGCCTTCCTTTCCAGGCCTTTGTTGAGTTGCTGGATGGCTTTTATCTGGTCTCCTTTGGGTGCAAAATCAGAAAAGAGCTTGAATGTCTTCATAGGCCCTATTATAGCAGAAATGAGCCAGGGAAAACCTGACGCTCATTCACTCTACTGACGATCTCTGGATGAGTGCCACTCGAGAAGAGTGCTGGGAGATATTGTGAATAATTCGGGAAGATTGAAAATCAGGAACAAACGATGAGCGTGTTTGAAAGATGAAAGGCGAGGGATGTCAGTTGTTTACAAATCGTGGAATTTCGGGTCGGAATCGTCCCCTGTATCTGCTTCTTTTTCTATCTCCTCCTCTTCTTTAACTGATTCTTCCTGAGGGAATAGAGCTCCTGTTTCTTTTTTTTCTTTTTCAGGAAGAGCAATGTGCTTGACTTCTGTATCCATTTTTACACTTCCCTTGAATCGAGCTCCATCCATGATTGAGATTGTGGGAGCGATGATATCTCCTTCCATCTGGCCTTCTTTAGAGATGAAGACTTTTCCTGTAGCATGGATGTTTCCTTTTACGATTCCTTTAACGGTGATGTTGTTGACTTGAATATCCGCTTTAATGTTTCCCTCTTCATCTACAAGGATATTGTTATTCTTTAAATTTATCTTTCCCTGGAATCGTCCTTGGATCACCAGGTCTTCGTCCCCGGATAATTCACCCTTCAGGAATAGAGATGCGCCAAATCGAGCTATACTGCTTGGTATGGCTTCTTCTGGAGAATGGTCGTTGTCTTTTTCTTTGGATTTTTGCTTTGGCATATTTCCTTCCGATTTCCCCAGATTTTATGATTTGATTATAATTTCGACACTTTTATTTGTCAATGACTGCCCTTTAATTGTGTTTAAGAAATAAGTTAATTCAGTTAAAAAATTCTCGCTTTTTCCTTCCCTACTCTTTTTCTGCCCATCCAGGGAAAATCCAGTTGAGGATATCTTTCTTTATTTTTCTGTCGATCTCTTTTATCTTCAGACCTGCTTCAAGCTTGCTGTTAGAAAATTTGCTCCAGGCAATTTCAGCTGTCAGGAAGGTAAGGATGCTTTTTTCTGGAATGTAGAGTTTGAGGTCCATGTTCGATCCTTGCTCGGGCTGTGCAAATTTAACAACTAATTTAAGACCATCATTTGACATATCTTGGACACTCACTCTTTCAACCAGATTTAGATTCCCTTCTGATTGGACTAATTCAGCAGGAAGTAAACATTTGAACCGAGGGTGTTTCCGTCTCTCATCGGCCATATTGCCTCCATAAAAAAAAATGTGAGATTTTTGGGCGAACCTGAGAATTCAGACGTTCAAAGGAAGAAGAAAGTAATTTGTTAAAGAAAGTTGCTGTCCTGGACTCTATTCGTTCAGGATTTGGTTTTCCTTTACAGATGTTTTTTATAGTAGTATTGTGGTTGCTTCTTCCCCTATTCATAGTTTTGAATCTCTCCTCTAATTGGTTAGTCGCCTCTATTCTGCAAAAATTGAAAAAAAGATTTATTCAATGAATTTGACTTAAGAGTCATTGATTATTATTGTATTCTCAAATAAAATGATTGACCATTTTCTGCATTTTTCCGTGGTGAAAAGTTTATCAGTTTAGATAAAAAGAGTTAGATTTCTCTCATATTTGAGTTTCTATGATTCAAGGACGATCGGAGGAGAATCAATGGAATCAGGTAATATCCCTGTTTTAAACGTCGATGAGGATACAATTCCCGGTGCCTATGAAAAAGCCATCAAGGCAGTCTGGGAGAAGGGAGCGAGAATCCGGACAGAGTACGACCGCCCTGAAGATCCGCCCAGCCGGGATGCCACAGTGATCATCACTGTTCGTCATCCCTTTGGTCAGCCCCGATTTCATCGTTCATTTGCCGATGGCCTGGGAGGACTGGCGGAATATGTGATGGAAGTGGTTCACGGTGCTCACGATTACTGGGTCAAGCCTGTGGAAGAGATTTTAAAAGGAAAAGAGAGCAAGGATACTCGTTGGACCTATACCTATCATGGGCGGCTCTTTGAGTACAGGATCGAAGATAAGGTTGTGAATCAAATAGGTTACATGATTGATAAGCTTTCCAAGACAGGATACAGTCGGCGTGCTCAAGCCATAACATGGAATCCCAAGCTTGATCCGCCCACGGATGATCCACCCTGTCTCCAGCGAATCTGGGGACGGCTCTGTGAGGATGAAAAGGGGGGGTATATTTATAATATGAATACTCATTGGCGGAGTCGAGATCTGTTCAAAGCTTGGTTTGAAAATGTCATTGCCTTAACGACACTCATGAGAGGGATTACAGAGAAACTCTCTGAAAGAACAGGAAAAGACGTGCGTTTAGGTCGGTATGTGGATATCAGCGATTCCCTTCATATCTATGGGTCCTATTTCCGGGAAATTGAGGGAGATCCGGAGAAAGGGATCAAAAGCTTTTTCGAAACTTTGGAGAGCCGTTCCTTCGAGGAAAGAACCTGGGATTCAGAGTTTATAAAACCACACTTCATCGATGATGGATTGGGCAAAGGATTGAGGCAGATGCTGGAAAGGGAGAAGGAAATGCCACCTGATGTCAGGAAAGCCATTCAAGAGGAACTCCGTAAGATGGAGATGAAAGATTATGTCGTTTAGAAGAAAAAAGACAAAGAAAAGGATTAACAGAGAAAAGGGGACAGTTGTTTACTTTCAGTAATTAGGTAACTCTTTGGGTAATTATATTGAAGGCAAATGTGTCATTGCGAGCGAAGCGTGGCGATCTCAACTTTATGTCATTGCGAAGAGCGTAGTGACGTGGCAATCTCGTATGATAAATTGTCTCTTCTTTTTTTTTATGAGATTGCTTCACTCCGTTCGCAATGACATTATAAAAACGTTACAGAATTATTGAGCGAGTACAACTATCCTGTTTTCTTATTTTCA
>DAOVAM010000100.1 GCA_030671065.1 Candidatus Aminicenantota bacterium | reverse complement strand
AATACTCAGCTTATAGCACAAGAAAAATTCGAATGTCAAAAGAATGGAATATACTTCTGAGGTCAGATGGAAGAAATTTTTTATTTATTCAATTTCCAATCTTTCCAGAACAGTGCCGCATATACTGTCAATATCTCATAGATTTGTTCTACCCATCCTTTACAAAAGTTTTTTTTCTCAATATATTAAGTCAGTATAGAAATCAGGGCCACTCAAAGAAATTAAAAGGAGGTATTTTCTCAATGTTTAAGAAATTTTCAGCCATTCTATCAATCATATTTTTAGTGTCACTCGTCGGAGCATGCAGCAAGCCTTATGAAGGACCTCCAGCGGATTTTGTGATCAAGAATGCTAAGATTGTCACTATTGACAAGGAGAATCCAAGGGCCCAAGCTGTGGCTGTCCGAGGCGAGTTCATAATCGCTGTCACATCCAATAAAAAAATCAATCAGTACATCGATGAAACGACAACAAAGGTGATCGATGCTAAAGGACGGTTAGTCATTCCAGGCCTCAATGATGCGCATATCCACTTCACCAGCGGCGGCAGTTCGATGATGAACCTGGATTTCCGGTATGTCCATGATGTCCAGACTATCCAGCAGATGGTCGCTGAAAAAGTCAAACAATCCAAGCCAGGAGAAACGATCCGGGGAAGAGGCTGGGAGCATGAAACGTTTCCGGATAAGAAATGGCCAACCAAAGAGATTCTCGACACTGTCGCTCCTAATAATCCGGTCATGCTCAGCCGCGCAGACGGACATTCAGTCTGGGTGAACAGCTATGTCATAAAAAAAGCCGGAATCACCAAAGACACGCCCGACCCCCCGAACGGAACGATCGTCAAAGACCCAGTTACAGGTGAACCAACAGGCATATTCAAGGAAGGAGCTCAAGGCTTATTGAGAGTGAGAAGTTCAGTCCAACTCACAGATGCGGAACGTGCAGCACGAACAGACAAAGCTCTGGAGCTGGCCCTTGGAGCAGCCAGAGAGACAGGTGTTACCAGCATTCAACAGCTCAATGGAGCGCAAGAGCTTTTCCAAAAGTTCAAGGATGAAGGAAGGCTCACATTGCGTGTGACGTTTAACATGGGCCTTACAGCGGATGAAGAGCGCTTAAAAAGTTTGGATGAACTCCGAAAACGCTTCCCTCAGGAAAATAACTGGATTCGGTTTGGATACCTGAAGGGTTTTATCGATGGAACGCTCGGCTCTGGCACTGCGTTGATGTTCGAGCCTTTCAAAGATGATCCAACCACGAGCGGACTCCCCATGATGCCTTACGAAGAGTTTGAAAAAAGAATTGTAGCTGCGGATTCCAAAGGATTTCAGATCGGCATTCACGCTATCGGCACTAAGGGCAACAACTGGTTTTTAAATGCTGTTGAAAAAGCTCAGCAAGTGAATGGAAAACGCGACAGCCGGCACCGCAGTGAACACGCTCAAATTCTCCTCCTTTCCGATATCCCGCGTTTTGCTGAACTCGCAGCGATCGCCTCCATGCAGCCCACTCACTGCATCACGGACAAGAGATTTGCAGAGAAAAGAATCGGACTGGAGCGCTGTAAAGGTGCGTACGCCTGGCAGAGCCTTCTTAAAGCCGGAGTCCATATCGCATTCGGAACGGACTGGGCAGTAGAGCCGATCGATCCTCTCGAAGGCCTTTATGCATCTGTGTCCAGAAAAGACAGGGCTGGAGAACCAGGAGATGGCTGGTTTCCCGACCAGAAACTCAGCATGGAAAAAGCTATCGAGCTGTATACTCTGGGTTCAGCGTACGCTGAATTCATGGAGGACCGGAAAGGTATGCTCAAGAAAGGATACCTTGCGGACATGGTCATGTTCAATAACGACCTGATGACCATCCCCCATGATCAAATCATGCCATCGAAGGTGGACTACACGATCGTTGGCGGAAAAGTTGTTTATAAACGAGATGGTGTGGATCAACCTTGAAGCCTCTTAAAACATCAAAGAAATGGCTGGCGCTCGAGACTCCCATGCGCGAGGAATTGACCACATACTGGGGAGGTGATTGGGGGTGTGACTCTGAAGTCGGAGTTCTCAGAGCTGTTCTCCTGAGGAAGCCTGGGATTGAGATCGAAAATATCAAAGATCCTGAGTTATATCGATGGCACGCTATCATGAAACCGGAGAAAGCCCGCGAGCAGCACGACGCTCTTGCTGAAGCCTTTCGTTCGAATGGCGTCACTGTGCATTATGTGGAGAGAATGCGAAAGGATAAACCCAATGCACTTTTTATGCGGGACACAGTGCTGATGACTCCTGAAGGCGCAATTGTCGGCCGGCAGGCATTGGAGTGTCGTCGAGGTGAAGAAAGATATGTAGCCGAAGCGCTAGCAGCACTGGGTGTTCCGGTCGTGCGTACGATATCTGGAGACGGAATATTCGAGACAGCCTGCTGCCTTTGGGTGGATGCTGGAACAGTGATTATCGGCACCGGAAACCGTGCAAACATGGAGGGATTTCGTCAGGTGTTAGAGGTTCTACGTCCGATGGGAGTGGAACAGTTCCTTCATTTGCAGATTCCTTACGGCTATGCCCATATAGACAGTATCGTGAGCTTTGTCGATAAAAAAACAGCGATCATCGATCCCTTGCGTATTCCCTGGGATGTCTGGAATGCTCTCAAAGAGATGGGAATCAGGCTTCTCGAGGCTCCGTCTCCGGAAGAAACTCAAAACCTGGCTTTGAATATTGTGGCTCTAGCTCCCGGACATGTCATTATGGCTTCTGGGAATCCACAGACCAAAAAGTTTCTTGAGAAACACAAGATCCAAGTGAGCGTAATAGATATTTCCGAATTGTTCAAAGGGTGGGGCTCGATCCACTGTATGACTGCGATCCTAAAGAGGGATCCGGTCGGGAAGCTTTTCTGATTTTAAAGAGGGCCGGTTTCAGCCTGGTGCCTATTCGAAGATATCCAAGCTCCTCATCAGCCTTCTTCTTTGTGAACTAACCGTATTTTCTTTTTCCACCAATAATACACAGGGATCCCCATCATTGTGATTCCTAATCCAGTCAGTGATTGCACTGGTCTTTTAAACAGGACACTGAGCAAAACTACAGAGAGAGTGATGATGAAGACCATCGGAACCACAGGGTATCCCCAGGTTTTATAAGGCCGGGGAAGGTCAGGGAATTTCCTCCTGAGCGTGAAGACCGAAGCCGCGGCAGCGATCCAGAACAGGATTCCCATAAACATGGCAAACGTGAAAAGCTGTTCGAAGGATCCGGTCAAAGCCAGAATACTGGCCCAGAGCGCCTGAAGGAGAATGGCAAAAGATGGAGTTTGAAAACGTGGGTGGATTTTTGCCACTCTTTTAAAAAACAGCCTATCTCTGGCTAGAGCATAATACACACGTGGACCAGCAAATATTGCACCGTTGAGAGCTCCGAGGACAGAGATGAGCACCAGACCAGAAATAAAACCCGCAGCTGCAGGTCCATGGAGAGCTGTGGTTGCTTTTTCAGCAATCCTGACTACTCCCTGCATTTCCTTCACAGGGAGAGCCAAAAAATAAGCCAAATTGGTGAGAACATACAGGAGAGTGATCAGTAACGTCCCAAAAACAAGGGCGAAAGTGAGATTGCGTTTAGGATTCTTTATCTCTTCAGCCACATAGTTGATGTTATTCCAACCATCGAAAGCCCAGAACACAGCCACGAGAGCTATGCCGAAGCCAAAAAAGATCTGGCCAAAGCCCAATCCAGAAGGATTAGGAGAGAAATCAATAGGGATTTTTTTGCCGATTGTGACACAGAAAAATACAAATGCCAGGATGGTTCCGATCTTTATAACAGTCAGGACATTCTGGATGGTCTTGCCGTATTTTACGCCAATATAATTGAAAGCGGATAATAACACGATGATTGAAACAGCCACTAGCTGGCCGGCTGACAGATTGTATTGAAGAGTTTTTCCGAAGAGATTGATAGAGGAAGAAAAAACAGTATTCTGTATGGAAAGAGATGGGAAGAATTGCCCAAAATATTCAGCAAAGGCCACGCCCAAGGCAGCGATAGCACCGGTCATATTCACCAGGAACATCTTCCAGCCAAAAAGAAACCCGAAGAGAGATCCGTAGGCTTCTCTCAAGTAGACATACTGCCCTCCTGCCTCTGGCATGGCTGCTCCTAATTCTGCATACGTCAGAGCACCGGCGAGAATGAGAAATCCACCGACAATCCATGCCAGTAAAATCAGAGATGCGGAAGGAATTTCTTTGGCCATGATCCCGGTTGTCAGGAAGATCCCAGAACCGATGACAATGCCGACCATCATCATCGTGGAATCGAACAATCCGAGCTGTCGGATTAAACCTCCCGTGGAATTTTTTTGTGACATTGGATCACTCATTTTTAAATGTTCTTTTCAGTTTAGGAAGCAACTCTAGAATGCTTGAGAAGATTTTCCCCTATTCAACGCGGATTTCCTTTTCCTATAAGCCCTGCTTATTGTTAGTGTATTTTGTGATGAGCTGGTTACGCAATTCACGGTACATCTTGATAGTCTTTTCCATGCACTCGCGCGTATAATCAGTCAAGAACTTCTTTGCCTGCTTTGGATTCTTTTTGTACAATTCAAGCGCTTTCGCATCTAATGAAGGCTGAGCCTTAAAGAAACTGGCTTCCAACGGATCTCTGACAGAACGTAAGTCTTTCACAGCTTCTTGCCATTTCAAGTAGAGCAGGTTATCAACAAAATCGATAGCCCAACGGGCAGAATCATCGCTGAATTTATCTGGATCGTACTTCTTGTACAGCGGGGAAATTTCCTGAACTCCGGCATAAATGGGCACGTATGTGCTCGCATACTGATTATCGAGATAAAACCAGTAAACTCCTCCTATCGAAGCTGGCAGCCATCCCCTGATCTGGGCGACCATTCCGTAACCTCCCCTTGAGACCATGCGGCGCCAGGTGATATCCAGCAACTCTCTCATATCTTTTGTCGGGAATGGTGTGGCCATCGGGCTCAGCTTCATTCCTCCTCTTCCGTCTGGAATAAGCCAATCAGTATCCGCAGTCATGTCATAGATAGTCCCTTCGAAAACAGAACGCTGAAAAGCGATAACATCCTGTACCGAGAGTTTTTTTTCAGGTTTAACGGAAAAGGGATAATAAGATATTGATTCGAGGTACTGGTGGTAGGCATCATAACCGCTGAAAGGAGTTGTGAGCTTCTTATTGGGCCATTCCTTGAAATTGGGGGCAAACGTGCTGAAAAAAAGCCAGAAGCGGCTCAATGCCCATTCTCTTGGAATCGGCGAATAGGCCTCCTGCCAGTTAAAAGGTTTACCGCTTTTTGGGTCATACCAACCGTGTTCTATGGCCACAAGCATATAATTCTCAGAGGCCATGAAGTAATCTGGATTGCTGAGGTCGATTTCCTTGATTATGCTCCAGTTAGGAACGACTGCAATATGATCATCCGGAACTCGTTGAGCTGCCCAGACTGCACCCGGTTTTCCACTTTCCGGTGTCCAGTCAATACCAACGCTGAACACTTCAAGAACCCAGGCTTCATTTGGATCAGCAATACACAGGGCTTCGGATTCAGGCCCACATGAAGGAAGAAAACCATATTTTTCGACAAGAGATGTGATCAATTTTATTGCCTCTCGTGCTGTTTTGCACCTCTGGAGTGCGAACAATTGTGCCTGCTCGATAGTCATGATCTGCTTCCCCTCACCAAATTCTACTTTTAGCTCATCTCTTTGGCTGAGGGTGCTCTCTCCGATAGCCAGCTGATGTTCGTTCATCTGGGGATAGCCGGTATGAAAATAGGCGTAGGTTTTTTCCACTTGAGGGATGTAGCCGATGATCTTGCCGTATTCATGCAGAGGCTTTCTAACATCTTGAAGGCCGTAATACACCGGGGCTTTAGCGCCTTTTTTGAAAGTCTGGGCCGGGACTACATGGACGCGACACTCCGGGCAGCATCCGGTA
The DNA here is from genome assembly GCA_030671065.1 of Candidatus Aminicenantota bacterium. Classification (GTDB taxonomy): domain Bacteria; phylum Acidobacteriota; class Aminicenantia; order Aminicenantales; family Aminicenantaceae; genus SOIA01. Next base: position 1,318 of record DAOVAM010000100.1, on the reverse strand, counting down.
TGAGAAGTGATCACAGATCCATCCACAGATGCATCTTTTCCGACGATAATATCTGTGCAGGAATCTACTGGAAGATATTCGCCCATGTTCTCTTCAGGGCCGGACATAGCAAGAAATATAAAGGCCATACATACAATGCCTGAAATGAGAAGCGATTTTACAATTTTCATCTTGTTTTCCTCCTTTGATTCAAAACATTATACAGAGAAATGCTGATATTCTTTTAAACTCCTGAACTCTTTCTCGAGTGCATTATTAAAGAGTGCTCTTCCCTACTCCAGTTTGATACTCTTATAGCACAGGGAAAAATTTGATGCAAAATGAATCAGGCCTTCTTCATCGTTCTTTGGGATTTGACAGCTCACGCGGAAATCCAATATGCTGTTTTATGCGGAAAATCAAATTTGGTCTGATGCAGACTACTGATAATTATTGGTTAAAATGAAATCCAGTGATGAGTTCCGTACTGCATCAAGGAGATTCAAATGAAGAAATTTAAAATGAGACAGCTTTTTGTCGTGCTAATCATTTTTTATGTTTTCGTTTTCATTCCACTGAACGCAGAGGATTTTAACAAGGAGATATTCCAAAACCGCAGGCAAAAGCTCATGGAAAAGATGGAGGGAGGAATAGCGGTCCTCCGTAGCGCTGGGAATATGAGTGATTTTTATTATTTGACAGGGCTGTACGAACAGAATGCAGCAATCTTTCTTATCCCGGAGGGAGATGAGAAATACATCATGTTCATTCAACCCACAAGTCCTTCGCGTGAATTATGGACAGGAAAACATCCCGGCCTAGAAGAGGCTGAAAAAGTCTTTGGAGCGGATAAATCCTACCCGATCAACGAGTTTGATGGAATATTATCTCGCTATCTCCGTGGAAAACCCAAAGTCTTTCTGAGTTTCAGAGATAAAGAGCTGTATGATAAACTCATCCCGATGATCCGGAATCCTAATAGCACGGATCTAGTTCAAGTGCTCGATCCCCGCCCGTACATCCACGAAATGAGGCTTATCAAAGATACTGAGGAGATAAAACTCATGCGAAAAGCAGCGGACATCACCTCTGATTCTCTGGTAGAAGTGATGAAGGCCGTTAATCCAGGAATGTTCGAGTACGAGATAGAGGCGATAATCGAATACATTTTTAGAAAGAACGGGGCATATGGCCCTGGCTTCCCATCCATTGTTGGTTCAGGAGCAAATTCAACGATACTGCACTATGAGGATAACAACGAACAAACTCAGGATGGGGATTTATTGCTGATGGATATCGGTGCGGACTACGGTCATTATACAGCCGATGTCACCCGCAC
>DAOVAM010000221.1 GCA_030671065.1 Candidatus Aminicenantota bacterium | reverse complement strand
TATCCGGAAGAAGTGAGACAGCCAGGGACGGGATCTGAAGGAATGCTCCTTGAATCGCACCAGCCACTGTGCCTGAATAGGAAATATCCTGCTGGCCCAAGTTGGGCCCTCTGTTGATGCCTGAGATGAGCAGTGTGGGCTTTCGTGGCAGTAGCTTCTGCGTGGCCAGATAAACGCAGTCAGCCGGAGTCCCATCCACAGCGAATACCCTGTCTTTTATTTTTTTGACCCGCAACGGATGGTGGAGAGTGAGGGCAAGTGAAGTGGCGCTTCTTTCTATGTAAGGAGCGATAATGTGGATTTCTCCCAGGCCTTTCAGATGGCGGGAGAGAGACTCTATCCCCTCAGCGAAAAAGCCATCATCGTTAGTCAGGAGCAGGAGTGGTTTCATGGATTTCACTTTTAATCTCAGCTAGCGTAACGAACTGTTAAAACCAACAGTATCTGAATGGATCCGCAACTGAGAAGAAGCATTTTAACATGGGATGAAGCGGATTGAAACCTTTGGATTGAAGCTTTAAATCCAGCTCAATTTTCTTCAGGTCTTGATGGGGAGCTGGAGCTCGTGGAAAGAATACATCTCCATTTATGTGCGAATCATGATCAGGAGCATTTTAAACTTGCTGAGGGCTTTGAGGGCGTGGGGTTGATGGGCGGGCATGATCACCATTTCTCCTTCTTTCAATCGGATGGGATTGCCTGAAATGGTGACTTCCACCTCACCGTCAAGACAATAAACCATGGCATCGAAAGGAGCGGTGTGCTCGCTCAATCCCTGGTCTTTGTCGAAAGCGAACAACGTCACAGTACCTGTTTTTTTGGAAATGATCTCTCGGCTGACCACCGAGCCTTCCTGGTAGCCGATCATGTCGGCAACCTTTATGGCCTGAGCTTTTAACTTATCCATGTCTTTTATTTTTTTGTCCTGACTCATTTCCCCTCCTTTTTTCGCAGTCTTTCTTGAACTGGCATGCTTTTTAATTCCCGGATCGCATCGGAAGAGATCCATTTTGCTGCTTTTGAGTCTATTTTCTGGATCTCTTCTGCGACTTTTATGGCTTTCTTATTCAAGTTAAGGTTTCTTTTGCCGATTTGCCTGAGCGCCCAATTCACTGCTTTTTTCACAAGGTTTCTATGATCAGTAGATCCCCTCTTGATAAGAGGGATGAATTTTTCGAATTGACTATCCTCGGTTTTCTTGTCGCTCACGGCCAATCGAGCCATAAGAACATAGCCTGCTCTTTTCACGAACTCTTCTTCTCTCTGACTCCATTCCTCTGCTTTTTTATAGGCGAATCGGGTCTTCTCGAATAGGTTCATACAGCACTGGTCACAAATTTCCCAGTAGTCAAAATCTTTCACCCATCTTTCCATCTGTTTTTCTGTCACCTCTTTTAGCTCATCGATCATACTCGCCAGAATACGGGTTTCCCGGATGTCTGATGCCCAGAGCTTTTGAGCGAGATTTCGGTTTCTTCCGGCTACCTGAGCGATCCTTCTCAAATTCGGGATGGATACACCAAACGTCTTCTGTGGTGTGATCCCGAACCTGGCCATGCCTTCGATTGCCTTGGAGTTAGAGAGAGTTCTCAGTTTTTGTATGATATCGTCGTAGTTCATCTATGTGTCATTCAATTAATAAATGTCTGGGTTTTAACGCAGTAAAAGGGCGAATCAGACATGAATTGAAAACTATTCCCGGTCTCATGGAAGAAAGAATGGTCGGGACGAGCGGATTTGAACCGCCGACCCCACGCACCCCAAGCGTGTGCGCTACCAGACTGCGCCACGTCCCGACCGGAAAGAATCATTATAACAAATAAGGAAGGATTTTTTATAAGTTTTTCGATTTTTTTTCCAATGATGAGGCAATTTCCTGAAGTTGTTCTTTAACTCGATAGAGGACTTTTTTTAAGCGGTCAGGATGGACTGGAGTTGACGTCTTTATCCCGAATTCTTCCTCGATTCTTCTCTTTGCCCCGGCTAAGGTCAGCCCTTCTTTTTCCAGTAACTCCTTCAGCCGAAGAATGATATCGAGATCCCTTTTTCTGAATATTTTTTCTCCGCCACCTGTCTGACCAGCATGAAGAAAATAAAGCTCATTTTCCCATGCATCGATGACATCCGGAGAAATTTGAGTGATCCGGCTGACTTCTTCGAGCCGGTAGGCCATTTTATCCGTGATTTTTTGGCTTTTCATCCTGCGTTTGTAAACTTAACATGGAATCCCTCATTCGTCAAGAATCCAATAAGATGGGGTCAGGCTTCCAAAACTTCAGTAATTAAATTCTGAACTCAAGAATTAAAGAAAAAATGTACTTTCGTTTTAATATTCTTTGAAAAGAAAAATTTCTGAAGTTTTTAGAAGCCTGACCCCGATGGTTTTTTCTGATATAATTCAGATGAACGGTTGAACAAATGGATACTAAATCCGACGAAAAACATGTCCCCCTGGCTGAGAAGATGCGTCCCAAATCTTTGGATAAGTTTTACGGTCAGGAACATATCATCGGGGAAGGAAAAATTCTTTCTCAATTGATCAAGTCCGAGCATTTAGTATCCATCATATTCTGGGGCCCACCGGGTTCAGGCAAGACCACCCTCGGCTATATCCTGGCCGAACATTTTGATTTTCCCTGCATGTTTTTCAGCGCGGTTCTCTCGGGAATCAAAGAAGTTAAACAGGTTATGGCCAGGGCAGAGAGCCACAAGAAGATTTACAAACAACCCACGGTCATATTTATCGATGAGATCCACCGCTTCAACAAAGCCCAGCAAGGAGCTTTTCTCCCATATGTGGAAAAAGGGGACATTATCCTGTTTGGATCTACGACAGAAAATCCCTCTTTTGAAGTCATCGCCCCTCTCCTTTCAAGGATGAAGGTTTTGGTTTTGAATCCCTTATCGAATGACACCTTAACCAGAATCATCAAAGAAACTCTGTCTAATGATGAAAATGGACTGGGTCAGCTACATCTCAAGCTTGAGAGCCAAGCTCTTCAGATGATCATTGATTATGCGAATGGGGATGCCCGCAGATCCTTAAATACACTTGAGATCTCCGCAAGTCTTGTGAAGGGAAAAAAGATAACCACTCAAGACGTCAAAGAGGCTCTGCAGAAAAGGATACTTCTTTACGACAAGAAAGGAGAGGAGCATTTCAACTTGATTTCCGCTCTCCACAAAAGCCTGAGGAACAGCGATGTGGATGCCTCTCTCTACTGGCTTGCCAGAATGATTGCTGCAGGAGAGGATCCGCTGTATATTGCCCGGAGGTTAGTGAGGTTTGCCTCGGAAGACATCGGACTTGCCGATCCCCAGGCTTTATCCATTGCCCTGAATGCAAAGGAAGCTTATGATTTTATCGGTTCTCCTGAAGGGGATCTGGCTTTAGCAGAAGCAGTGATTTACATGGCATCAGCCCCAAAAAGCAACCGTGCGTATGTGGCTTTTGGCAAAGCCATGAAGGATGTCGAGTCCAGCCCTTTCGAGCCTGTTCCGCTCCACCTCAGGAACCCGACAACCCAGCTGATGAAAGACGTAGGATACGGAAAAGATTATGCCTATGCCCATGATTTTGCTTTTTCGACGACAGATATGGAGACTTTCCCCAAAAAATTAAAGGGAAGGAAGTACTATGAACCCGGGAATCTGGGGCTGGAAAAGGACATCCAGAAAAGAATAGATTGGTGGAATTCGATAAAAACAAGAGTCAAGACGGAAAAGAGGGCGCAGGAAAACCGGGATGTGAAGAAACAGAAAGTAAACCATCGAGAAAAAAAAGAGGCGGAGTGAATCAGTCGTCGTATTGAATCAGTCCTTTTCGCTTTTACCTTCTTTAAGAAGGTAATAGATCTCCCAGCTGATGTCATCGGCTACACAACCGATGCAGGATGTCGGAGTTGTCGCAAGTTCATCTTCGGCGATTT
>DAOVAM010000099.1 GCA_030671065.1 Candidatus Aminicenantota bacterium | reverse complement strand
TCCTTCTATCCGACCAAAAATATTTCCAGCGCCGTCCTCTCCAAGAGCAAGGTCTGCATTCGCTATCCTCTCTTTGAGCCAGTCCCTGGCCTCAAGGTCGGCTTTGCTGAATGAGGGCCGGGTTATTCCGCCCTGTGAATCACAGCCGATTTGAGCAAGCGATTCGATATCCTTTTGTAATCGTTCGAGGTTTATTCGAATGTCCATTCTGACCTCTTTGAGATTATTTTATTTATGACTGTTTAATTTTACAGAATGTTTAATATTTTTCGATAAGAGCTATCATTTCTTTGACAGCCTTTTCTATCCCGACTATCGCAGACCGAGCCACGATGGAGAAACCAATGCTGAATTCTGTTATCTCAGGGATAGCCGCTACAGGAAGGACATTCTTATAATCCAGTCCGTGTCCGGCGTGAATTTCCAATCCCATGCTGTGGCCGTGCTCTGCAGCTTTCCTGATCTCATCAAGAGCTTTCTGGCGTTCTTTCCCGGATTTTAAATCTGCGTACTTTCCTGTGTTTATTTCGATCAGGTCAACGCCAACCTTGTGGCAGGCTTCGATCTGTTTTAAATTCGGATCAACGAAAATGCTGATTTTTATTCCTGCATTCCTCAGCTTCTTGATGTGAGGCAGCAGTTGTTTTTCGTTGGAGATCACATCCAGTCCGCCTTCAGTGGTCAATTCTTCAGGGGTCTCTGGAACGAGTGACACGACATCAGGATTGATTTCCAGGGCAATTCTTTTCATCTCTTCTGTGGCTGCCATCTCTATGTTGAGCTTGGTTTTAACAGTCTCTCGGAATAGCCTCAGGTCTCGCTCTTTGATATGGCGCCTGTCACTTCTTATATGACAAACAACGCCTTCTGCTCCGGCCTGTTCTGCTAAAAGAGCAGCCAGGACAGGCTCGGGCTCATTACTCTGGCGTGCTTCTCTAATCGTAGCAATGTGATCCACATTGATGGCAAGCTTCATTTTTCCCTCCTTTAAAAAGGGGACAGACCCCTTATTTTCAATCTATTTCCCCAAATGCCTCTGGATGACATCAGCCATCTGTCGAGCATAACTTTCAATTTCGTCATGATCCTGGCCCTCTACCATTATGCGAACAAGAGGCTCTGTTCCCGAATACCGAACGTTGAGGCGCCCTGAATCTCCCAGAGAGGATTCAATGTCCTTCATTGTGTTTGATATATCCTTGAACTGAGAAAACTCGACTCTCTTCGATACTTTGACGTTCAAAAGCAGCTGAGGGAATTCCTTAAAATCCTCAACCATTCGGGATAAGGGGAGATCATGAACTGCCAGGACCTCGAGCATTTTTAGACTTGTCAGCATTCCATCGCCCGTAGAACAGTCATCGAGAAAGATCGTGTGTCCGGATTGTTCTCCACCCAGGTTCGCGTTCATTTTCATCATCTGTTCAAGAACATACTTGTCGCCCACTTGTGTGCGGAACAGTTTTAAGCCGATTACTTCAAGAGCTTTCTCGAGACCGATGTTGCTCATGGTTGTGGCCACCACGGTATCCGATTTCAAAAGGCCTTTTTCCTTCATGTAACGGGAGAGAACAAAAAGAGTATGATCTCCGTTCAAAATCCTTCCCTTTTCGTCCACCCAGATGGCCCTGTCCGCATCTCCGTCATAAGCCACTCCAAAGTCCGCCTTGTTTTCCACGACATTTTGAGCCAGAGCTTGAGGATAGAGAGAACCGCAGTTGGTATTGATGTTTTTTCCGTCTGGAGTATCATTCAAAGCGATAGTCTCAACTCCTAAATCCGAAAAAACTTTTGGTGCAAAAGAGGAGCTGGCTCCGTTCGAGCAGTCAAGAACGACTTTAATCTTATTCTTGAAGCTGACATGAGAAAACCGGTCTTTCAGGAATCCCATGTAATCTTGACTGTATGTTTTTTGTGGAGAGATGTTTGTTTTTTCTCTGCTTATGTTTTCTGTGCCTTCCCGGATGGCCTCTTCGATTTTTTCTTCCCATGAATCCGGGATCTTTATTCCTTGAGAGGAGAATATTTTGATTCCGTTATCCTCATAAGGATTATGGGAGGCGGAAATAACGATTCCCGCTGAGAATCCGTGTTTTTTCGTCAAGAAGGAAATCCCCGAGGTGGGGATCACTCCGGATGAAGCCGCTTCTCCCTGTACATCCCTTATTCCCTGAAACAATGCCTCCTCGATCCATTCCCCTGATTCACGTGTATCCCGTCCGATGATGACGCGGGGTTTGAGGCCTTCCTCTTTGAGGTGGATTATCAGGGATTTCCCAAGACAGAAAATCGTCGAATAGTCAAGAGGAGGCTGGCCGGCAATGGCTCTGATTCCATCTGTTCCGAAGAGTTTTTCCATTTTAGATAGGAAGCTGTTAGATACAGGAATAGATTATAGCGAAAATTTCCGAGGATTCAAGGAGGAAGATTATTTTCTCCGAGGTTTTTTCTGACCTGGAATTTTTCCGGGGTCTTCTTCCACGATAAAAATAGTGACTTTAACTTTTATCAGGGAGGTCGCAAAACTCAGGTCAGGACTGGGAAGGATGAGGTCTGCCTCCAGTTCTGTTGTCTGCATCAGAGTTGAAATATCGATGGGGCTGGTTTTGACCTTGTAATCCTTCTTGATTTGGCTCTCTGCTCCTCTGATGAGAATCTGAGCCGGATCGACCTCTATTTTTTCTATCTTCAGTCCCTCGATTGGATCTCCGATAATATCGGGTACAACTTCAAGCATGATCTCAACGGACCTTTCGAGTTTTAAATTAACGGTGTTGGGTGTGATTTTGATGACGGTTGCCCTGACACCCGCCGGCATTCTGATCATGGAATCATTGAGAGTATAATCTTCCTGGAAAAGCGAAGCGTTTTCCATGTTCAATTCGGCGACAACATTATCTGATGTGATCTCGTCTATGTAACGGTTTGGAGCCCGGATTGTCACATCGATTTTAGCCGGCGGCTTCTTCACCAGTTCCTTATCCTGAGGGATGTTTTGGGCATACAAGGAAATGGTCAGGTTTTTTTCTGAGAACATTTTTTCGGGTGGAATGAGCGTGATCCATAGAATGAGGGCAAGCAGGAGGGAAAAGAGTTTGAGTCCCCAATTCTTTAAAAAAAGTTTCCGTAAAAATATATTCATCTTTTTTGCAAATATTTGAGTAAATTGTCCTTCAAATGTTCCTTATCCAGCCCTCTATCCAGGTCCCCTTTAGTCGCCAGTGAGATTTTTCCGTTCTGTTCGGAAACAACGATCACGGCTGCGTCTGTCTCCTGAGACAGTCCTATGGCAGCCAGATGTCGGGTTCGGGCCATGTATTCTTCACCCAATTTATGTCGTGCTGGCAATGGCAAGAGGCAGCCGGCTGCAGAGATTTTGTTTCCCTGGATGATGGCCGCGCCATCGTGAAGAGGGGAGTTGGGGAAAAAAATGCTGACTAGAAGGTCCTTGGTGAGTTCTCCGTCGATTATTGTGCCCCGGTCTACGTAACTTTTGAGCGAAATCTCTTTCTCGATCGCGATCAAAGCCCCGATTTTTTTTGAGGACAGATAATCGACAGCCAGGAAAACATTTTCCAGTTTTTCGGTGAAGGACTTCATGAAGAGAGGCCTTCGCAGTGATTGTGAGCCGATGGTGGTGAGGAATATTCTGATTTCCCCTTGAAAAAGGATGATGATGGCAATGATTACCCACGGTGCGAAATTTAATATGAGCGAATGGGATACGACCAGGTTTCCCCATTTCGTGATGAGAAAAAGAAGCCCGACAATGCTGAATCCGATGGCCATCTGGTAAGCTTTGGTATCTTTTATCAGCAAGAGCAGGTAATAGATGATAAATGTCACAAGGAGGATATCCACGAGGTCACCAATCGTAAAATGCGAAAAAGCGTTGATGATATTAGTGAACATAATCTCTCTTTTTCTCTCCGCATTCTCTTGAGGCTTGATGGGAGAAATCCTCTCTCATGATGGCTTCAGTCACGCGAACAGCCTTTTTGACCGAAGCGACATCATGAATCCGAAGGATGTGAGCGCCATGAATAACGCTCAGGATGGCAGAAGCGATAGTGCCTTCCAGCCTCTCCTCGGGAGGCGAATCCAGAATAGTGCCGATAAAAGATTTCCGTGAGACGCCGACAAGAATAGGCCGCTCCAGCTCCTCCAGAATATGGAGGTTGTTGATCAGAGCGAGATTGTCCTTGAGCCTTTTCCCGAATCCGATTCCAGGATCGATGATAATTTTCTCTTTTTTTATCCCGGAGGCTTGGGCTTTGTCGATTGATTCTTCAAGAAAAACTTTGACTTCATGCAGGACGTCTTCATAGGTCGGATTGACCTGCATTGTTTTGGGTGTTCCTTTCATGTGCATCAGAATAACGGGAACATCTTCCTGTGCAACTAGAGGGGCCATTCGAGGATCGAAACGGAGAGCGCTGATATCGTTGATGATATCAGCCCCTGCATTGAGAGCCGCTTTTGCAACTTCTGACTTTGTCGTGTCTATAGAGATCAAGACATCCGTTCTTTCTCTTAAGGCGGTGATGATTGGAATAGTACGAAGGATTTCTTCTTCTGAAGGGATGGATTGAGAGCCGGGTCTTGTGCTTTCTCCCCCACTATCTATAATGTCAGAGCCCTCTTCGACTAGATGAAGTCCTTTTTTTATGGCTTCGTCCTTATCAAAGTAACGGCCCCCATCCGAGAATGAGTCAGGCGTGACGTTAACGACACCCATTATCCAGGTTCTTAGGCCTAATGTAAAATTTTTGCTGTTAACCTGAAAAATGTACTCTTTTGTCACCTTTTATGCTTTTGCTAAATCTGGTTTTTTTATGGGTCGAATTTTCTTAAGCTCTTTCTTTGGTTTCTCTTTATTCATTTTTGAAGCCGGGGGCGTCTTTTTACTTTTGACGAGTTTTTCCCCCTTTATAATCGCCTCCAACTCTTCGGATGTTAAGACTTCTTTGTCAAGGAGAGCTTTGGCTACATTGAGCAATTTGTCTCTGTTTTTTTCCAGCAGCTCTTTTGTCCTGTCGTAGTTTCTGTTAATGATTTTTCTGACTTCTTCATCAATCATTTCCGCGGTTTTTTCGCTGAAATTCTTGTGCATAGCCAGGTCTTTGCCGAGGAAGATCAGATCGTCCCTCTCTCCGAATGTGAGTGGTCCGAGATCGGACATTCCCCACTGACAGACCATCTTGCGGGCAATCTCTGTGGATTTTTCAAAATCGTTGGCAGCTCCAGTTGTGGTTTTTTTGAGGAACAATTTCTCGGCGATTCGGCCCGCCATGAGCACGGATAGCTGCGCTTCGAGGTAATCTTTGGAGTAGGTGTACCGGTCGTCCAGGGGCAATTGCTGGGTTGTCCCAAGAGCCATTCCCCTGGGGATGATAGTCACTTTGTGGATGGGATCGGCTTCCGGAAGGAGAACCGCAACCAGGGCATGGCCGGCCTCATGATAGGATGTGCTTTTTTTCTCTTCGTCGCTGATGATCATACTCTTTCGTTCGACACCCATAAGAACTTTATCCTTGGCGCTCTCGAAGTCTTTCATTGTGACTTCATCCTGGCTTTTGCGGGCTGCAAGAAGAGCGGCTTCGTTGACGACATTGGCCAGGTCTGCCCCTGAAAAGCCTGGAGTGGAGCGGCCGATAACTTTCAAATCGATATTTTTAGCGAGAGGAATATTCTTGACATGAACCTTCAGAATGTCTTCTCTTCCTTTGACATCCGGCATGTTGACCACGATTCTCCGGTCAAACCTTCCCGGCCGGAGCAGTGCTGTATCCAGAATATCTGGTCTGTTAGTGGCTGCAATAAGGATGACGCCTTCGTTGGAGTCAAAACCATCCATCTCCACCAGGAGCTGGTTCAGGGTTTGTTCACGCTCATCATGGCCTCCGCCCAGACCCGCTCCCCTCTGGCGGCCTACGGCATCAATCTCATCTATGAAAATCAGACAGGGAGCCTGCTTTTTCCCCTGCTCGAACAGGTCTCTCACCCGGGATGCACCGACTCCGACGAACATCTCTACAAAATCAGAGCCGCTGATCGAGAAAAACGGCACATCGGCTTCTCCCGCAACTGCTCGAGCAAGGAGGGTTTTTCCGGTTCCAGGAGCTCCGACCAGGATCACACCTTTAGGGATCCGTCCTCCCAATTTTTGGAATCTCTTGGGATCTTTCAAGAATCCGATAATTTCCTGGAGCTCCTCCTTGGCTTCTTCCACGCCTGCCACGTCCTTAAACGTGATTTTTTTCTGCAATCCGGAAAAAAGCTTTGCCCTGCTTTTACCGAAGGAAAGAGCTTTGTTGCCTCCGGCCTGCATTTGGCGCATGAAAAATATCCAGAAGAAGATGAGTATGAGAATGGGAAACCACATGAATAGAGAGGATAGCCACGGATTTCGAGTAGTGTCCTTTACTGCGATCGAAACATGGTGGTCGCGGAGAATAGTGACCAGGTCATCATACTGATCAAGGATTATGGTTTTAAAAGAGGTTCCATCGACGTATTTCCCTTTGATCTGTTTTCCCGAGATAGAGACTTCTGAGACCTTGTCTGCTTCGACATCTATAAGGAAGTCGCTGAAGTCAACTTCTTTTTTGATCGTTGCCTGGGATTGAAGCAAGCTCCAGAGGATTATAAGGATAATTCCCAGCCCGATCCAGAAAAGTATGCTTCTATAAGATTTAGTCGGTTTTTTTGTTACTGGCATGTTCTATTCCTTTGTCATAAGTATTTTATCATGTTTTTTACTTATTGAAAACAAAACTCTTAAAAAAAGAGAAATCTTATAGTAAATATAAAATTTATTATTAAAAAAGGGGATGGAATCTTAATATTTGGCATATTTTTTATCGTTTTTTAATTTTTCTTTTTTCCTCCATTTGCGTCTATTCAATATTTCTCTAATCCCACAAGGGAGAGATCAGGATTTCATGTTTTTCTGCCAATTATAGGATTGTTTTCTTAAGGATTCGGATTCCTAGCAGGCTTAGGTTAAGGGGAATCTTGACTGTTATCTTGTCTTTTTGTAAGATTAATTATCCCGAGTGGGGCTGTAGCTCAGCTGGGAGAGTGCTTGACTGGCAGTCAAGAGGTCGTGGGTTCGATCCCCATCAGCTCCACCATCTGATTCTCTTGAATTCCAGGCTTTTTCTTGATTTTGTCTTTTAACTTTTAAACCCGTAGTTTCAGCAGTTTTAAGCAAAACTTGTCACATATTTGGCACATGGGGATAAGTCTATATTTGATTTGACACTCCCCCCATTAATTATTATTCTATTGCCAAGTA
>DAOVAM010000110.1 GCA_030671065.1 Candidatus Aminicenantota bacterium | reverse complement strand
TATCCGGATATCGCAAAGTTGCACAAGATAGGAAAGAGCTATCTGGGGAAAGACCTTTTTGTGCTGGAGATAACCAGCAAAGCGACTGGGAAGGGACTGGAAAAGCCTGGATACTGGATTGATGGGAATCTGCATTCCAGTGAGGTAATGGGCGCTGAAGTGTGCCTCAAGACGATTGATACACTGGTCACTCAGTATGGAAAAGACTCTTCTATTACTGAGCTTGTGAATACGAGAGTGATCTATATCATGCCCAAGCTCAATCCTGATGGTTCGGACCATTATCTCACCAAGCCCGATGGAATGCGCAGCAGTGTCCGACCGTATGACTCTGATAGAGATGGATTGCTTGATGAAGACCCATCCGAGGACCTTAACGGCGATGGCAACCTGACAATGATGAGGGTCAAGGATAAATTGGGGCCAATGAAGACCTCCTCTGAAGACCCCCGTCTCATGGTGCGCCGCACAGATGAGGAGAAGGGGGAATGGAGAGTCTATTCTGAAGGGATTGACAACGATGGAGATGGAAGGTTCAATGAGGATGGAGTTGGCGGGCTGGATATAAACCGCAACTGGCCTTCGCGTTGGCAGCAGGAATGGATCCAGAGAGGATCCGGACAATACCCCTTGTCAGAGCCGGAAACCCGGGCCGTCGCGGAGTTTCTTTTTTCTCACCCCAATATCACAGGCGCCGTCAATCATCACATGGCTGGAAATTTTCTCTACCGGCCGCCCACAAACCGCAACTTCAGTCCCATCACAGGCGTAGAAGAGAAAATGAATGCCCAGGATGATGCGATCTTCCAGGCATTCGGGAATAAATACAGAGAAATCATAAACAATCAACCAGTCCGTAATGTTCTGGGTAGAGGAGTTCCCCCGAGGGAGGGAGCGATCTGGGGTGTGATGATCGGCTGGGCGTATGACCATTACGGGGTATTCAGCTGGGTTCCGGAGATGGGATCACTCAATCCTTTTTGTGATTATGACAAGAACGGCAGAGTTACAGAACTCGAGCGGCTGAGGTGGAATGACGAAGAACTGGGAGGAAGGATCTTTGTAGACTGGAAACCTTATGACCACCCTGAACTGGGAAAAGTGGAGATTGGAGGTTTCGTGCGCAAGATCTATGATCCCAAATTCAAAGCCTACATCAACCTGATGTGTTATCCTGGTCCTGAATTCGAAGACTTCTTGGTCAAACATACACAGTGGAACATCTACCTCGTTTCCATGAGTCCTTTAGTGCGAATAAAAGATATTGAGGTGACTCCGTTAGAGGCAGGTTATTTCAAGGTCACTGCGAAAATCCAGAATCAGGGTTTTCTTCCCACCAATGTCACTCAACAGGCTATAAAAAACAGAACCGCAAAGACTGTGAAAGTGACAATCGCTTTGAACGGAGCGGAGCTCATCATGGGGAAAGAAAAAATCGACCTGGGTCACCTTCCTGGTTACACAGTAAGATCCCCATCTCCTGTTCAAGACGTGGAGTGGATGCTGAAAGCATCCGGCAAAAAAGCACTCACGCCAGTTATTCAAGTGAGGTCTGAAAAAGGAGGTACTCACACTCAAAAAGTAATCCTGAAAAAATAGATACAGAATTTCTGCTGTTTGCCAAGAGTAATATTCTTGCAAGAATCTCCCTGATAGAGGAGGCCGTCCCTTATGCAGCCCCTTAGTGGGGAGTTGTCAATTCGGGCAACTTTTTCGTACTGAACCTTTTGGACTTTTAAACGTAATGAATAAATAGATGAAAATTCATGCGTTAATAAATCAGAGGGGACAAATGAAAATATTCCGGTCTCTTTTTCTTTATGGACTCTGTGTTTTAATATTGGTTTCATGCACTGGTCTGGCTCAGAGCAGTCGTGATGCCCGGGTACAGCCAGAAAAACTAATGGATACCATCGGCGTAAAACCTGGGATGGTTATTGGTGAAGCAGGAGCTGGAGAAGGGTATTTCACATTCAAGCTTTCGCGCAGAGTCGGAGAAACAGGAAGAGTGTATGCGAATGATATTGTGGAAAGAGTTCTCAAAGTCATCGAGAACCGCAGTGAAAGAGAGAGCATTTTCAACATAACGACCATCCTGGGAGAGGTGGAGGATCCTCTTTTTCCCAAGAGTGTCCTGGATATGGTTTTCATGATCGCCGCGTTTCATGATTTTGAAAGGAAAGTGGAATGGCTGAAGAATGTCCAGCCCTGCCTCAAACCCAGTGGAACACTTGTGATCGTAGAAATGGATCCGGATAAAGCGGGACACAGCCGTGGTCATTTGATGACAAAGGATGAGATTTTAGAAACTGTGAAAAAATCCGGATTTAAGCTCGACCGGATAGAAACATTTTTGCCCACTCATAACATCTACATTTATAAGCTGGATTAAAAACGGCTCGATTTTAAAAATTTTTCACTCGAATTTTGATCATCCCCTTTTATTTTGGATTATTTTCTGATTGATTTTTAACATCGAATTTTTCTTTGCTTTTATCTTGTTATAAAACAGGGATAAGGAAACACTCTTGAGTTTGCACACGAGTACGAGAAGCTTGGGCTCTTGAGTTGAAGGGGAATAAGAAATAGGGATGATAGGATTTGAGCTTCAGCTTTAGAGCGAGCGATGGACAGCTATGTTATGTATGCAGGCGAAGATTCATACGTGATTTCGAAATCCGCATTAGCGTTCTGCTGGATCAAATTCACGGCTGAAGGTGAAACAAGCAGGTTAAATCCTATGAAGGCAAAAAGCGCAGCTATTATTAAAATGACAATTTTTTCTTTTATGTTTGTTTTCATTGTATTCTCCTTTATTCTTATCATTCATATATATATACGCAACTCAAACCAGAAAGGTTGCATATTTCCCCTTATAATCCCTAAAATATTTAAATGATTCTTGGAATGGATATAATCTTTTGTTTCAAACACGGAAGATACATCGTGCAATAACTCGAGCAAGAAAGTCCATTTCAGCACTTTGAATTTCTCTTGATTTGGAGTTTCGAAATCATTAATATAAGGGCAGTTTGAAAAATTCAAAAGAAACGGGGTGATTCGCGTGAAGTACTCTTTGATATGTCCGTTATGCAGTCAGTCTACGACGATTGATGCGGATAATGATGATGCTGCTGTCGTCGCATTCCTGGAGGAAAGTAAGAAGCATATGAAAGAACAACATCCTATGGTACCCTCCATGCCTGATGAACAGCTGCAGAACTTAATACGGTACGGTATGAAAAAAGAGGAATAATTCGATTCTCAAGAGAAAATAAGAAAGAATTTCCCCGGTTTACAAGAATAAACAAGATCCCAGGAATAAAAAACCTATCCAGTTAATTTTTTGATCTGATGTAACATGAAGTACCCGCACCTTTCTCTCCACAGGCGTGACAGTCTGTTAAAGTGATGTGAAATCATTATTATAATAAAATTTTTTTATGAGATTGCCACGCTGCGCTCGCAATGACACCAACAGATGAAATTATCAGGCTGCGCTCGTAATGACACTCTTTTTTTCAATATTCATTACAAAGGCTCTACCTCATTACTGAGCACAGCCAGCTGTCTTCGAATGCAGAAAGCGGAGTTTCTGAAGATTGAAAAAGAGCAATTTTTCTGATACAGTGAAAGCAAATTCCTCGTAATAGGACATTTGTCTAGGGAGAATAGAAATGAAACCTTTCCTGAAAAATTTCTTCAAATTCTTTTTTATAATCATCTTCGCTATTGCTTTGCTTCTTTCGGGCTATTTCCTGAATAAATTTGACCTGGATAAGTGGAGACCTGCAAAACTCGTTGAGCAAATACCGTTTGAAGAAGTAATCGAAGTCACAGGATATGAAGACGCTGAGTTTTATGATTCAAAAAATGAATTTATCGGGGCAGAGATGATAATAAGAGTGGAGTTTGAGTCGAAGATCGAACCTGTTGCGAAGCTTCCTGCAGAGTACAGGCAGGGAATTCGAAAAGCCTACAGTGAGATAGACATCTATGTCAAAGATATCCCTGACAAAGAAGCCCTGGAAAAAATGAAACAAGGACTGGACGAGAGCAAGTATCTCAAATTGATAGAAACCGAGGGGATTGATGCAGAATATGTGGAAACCAAGATCGACGGGAAAAAGGTGAAAAGCCTGGCTAAGATATTCGTAAGGCCAGAACACTACTATTTTGTGAAATTTTAGCGGATTCTTTTCTTCTGTTTAAGCTCTGATATAACCGATTCAAATAAGAATAGACAGAGTATGTAGATTCAGGGGGATTTCCTGTCAGCTCTAGTTTGAAGAGCCTGACGTCTTATAATTCTTTCTTTTGCCCATTCATAAAAATAGGCTGCTTCAACAAATGCGGCTGCAGCATTTTCAAAATCTTCGTTTTCAAATGCTGAGAGGGCCTGCTGTTCTTTTTTGCTAGCCAGGACATAGAGAGATTCTTTATCTATTGAGGCATTCATCCTGTCTGCTTCAGCCTTTGAGTTCCCAATAAGCTTTTGGAGAATTTCCACACACTCTGAGGGTTTATAGTCTTTTGCCGATCTGCCGAATATCTTCCCAGCAATTGTGTACAGAATTTTTGCTCTTGGATAATCGTTATTTTGGTAGGCTAAGTTCGCATCCTTCTCAGTTTTGGAGGCTGTGCCGTACAGTAAATCCTCTTTTGTTCCAGGCCGTGCGGCATTAGTTATTTTCTTGACCTTTTCCATCGAAGTTTTCGTCGTGTCTGCCTGCTTCTTTGTCATCTGGAATATGCTGAGTTTTCTCATCTCCCTCTGAGCCTCTGCAAAGCTTTGCCGGGCTCTTTCTGTATCTCCCTGCTCTCTATACTGTTTTCCCTCGTCGAATTTTTTTGTGACTGCCTCCCAGCTGTTTTTCATGGGACCCTCAGTCGGGATGAATTTTTTGGTTTCCTGCAGGGATAGAGTAAAATCTTTCAAACTGTCCACCGGTTTTTCTGAATAATACTTTAAAAATCCACTTCCGAGTTTCAACAGGGAATCCAATAATAATTTTTCCTGTGGTGTGGCTTGCTTATAATACTCGGAGAGTTCTTTATTATCCACTGTGATCCCTTCTTTCTCCATGACCGAGGCTAATTTTTGTATGGCATCAATAAATCCAGAATCTCCGAGAATGTCTAAGTCTGGCGTTGTTTGAGGAGGCCCAGGAGGGATTATCAGGGTCTGTACTTTAGCTCCTTCATCAGGTTTTTGTATCACGATCTGAGACTCAGGCCTTCTCCCGGGGAAATTTTTCTTTTTTGAAGGGGCTTGAGTTCCTGTTGTTTCACTCTCGGATTTTTTTTTCGCTTCACTCAGTGCGGACGAAAGCGTGGATTTCAGCATCTCGCGAAAATCCTTATCTTTGAACATGACGTAGGACATGATCGCGCTCACGACGATCAGTACGACAATGATGATCGTGCCATAACGGAGTAATTCTCTTAAAAAACCTCTGTGGGCTTTTCTTTCCTTAGGAGCTTTTTTGGGTTTTTCTGCCCGCACCTCTTTTTTTGTTTTTATCGCCTTTATGACATCGGGCGTGCTTTGATACCGGTCTTCCGGAAGATTCTGGAGGCACTTGTCAACGATAGCATCCCATTTTTTCGGAAGTTCTGGATTGATCTCTGAGGGAAGGCTGAACCGGCCCTCGGGTTTTCTACCGGTCAACATGGAATAAATGATCACACCGACAGCATAAATATCTGTCCGGAGGTCCACAGGCTTGCCCGCTTTTTGCTCGGGGCTCATGAAGTCATAGGTGCCAAGAACGAGGCCTTCCGCCGTCAGCGTCACTTTCTTTGTCGCAGTTCGGTCCTCTCCTCCGAGGATTTTCACTAGACCGAAATCCGCGACCTTCGCAGTGCCGTCTTTATCCAGGAGTATGTTGGCCGGCTTGATATCTCGGTGGATGATTCCTCTTTCATGGGCAGTTTCGAGAGCGCTTAAAATATCGAGCACGATGCGTTCGGCTATGTCCTCGGGGATTTTGCCACTGTGCTCTCTCATGAGTTGGCGGAGGTTTTTGGGCGCACCTGTCTCGGATTCCACGTATTCCATCACCAGATAATACGTTGTTCCCTCACAGCTCATGTTAACGACTTTGACAATGTTGGGGTGGGTGAGCTCAGCCATGACACGGGCTTCGTTGTGAAAACGTTCAACCAGTTGAAGATCCTCAGAAAAAGCCTGGGGAAGGACTTTGAGCGCATACTTCGTCAAAAGCCTCTTGTGTTCTGCGAGATGGACAACTCCCATCCCTCCTCTTCCGAGTTCTTTGAGGATCTTGTATTCGCCGAGCGTGCGGATTGTCATTTTATCGTCTCTGTTTTAGTACCCTGGAGCTGTTCATCCCTACCATTTTAATCATATTGCTTTCCATTGTAAATAGTGTGAGATGATCTCTCAGTCATTTTTCTTTTGACGCTCTTTTTATGCACATAAATTCCAAACATTTTCTCATTTTAGCCGTGTCTTAAGCAGAATGAGAAGCTTATATCCTTTGAGCGCTCCTTACTCTTAAATCTTGTTATTCATTCATTAGACATTTAATAACTTTAATACCTTGGGGAACGTTCCAGATTTGACACTTCTCTCCTGAATTGATATTCTTTCGCCTAAAATCATGAGAATTGAGCGAATTTTCGGTTGGAAAAGGAGATGAACATGAAGAAGATTCTCTTTGTTTTGGTTTTAGTGGCAGCTTTTTTGGTCTCTTGCTCCATGGGCCCGCCGGTTCAACGGAAAGCTCCTCCTAAACTACCCAGGTCCTCTCCGGAGACAACGCCTCGCGAGCTTGAGAGAATTTTATCTCTCTCAGCGATTGGAAACGCTGAAGTCGATCTGGTCACCAATCAGCTGATCTTGACTACTCTCCGAAAAGGAAGTGGAGGAATGAGAGCTAAATTA
>DAOVAM010000161.1 GCA_030671065.1 Candidatus Aminicenantota bacterium | reverse complement strand
CCTGTCTTTCCCGGACAGAGTTTGGTTCTCCTTTTTTGGGCGTGTTGTCTTGATCTTGTTTTTAGGCATCATTCTCAATAGTTAATCGAATGTTATTCTTTGTGCTTTAAAAAGGGAAATCTCAACCGAAGGCTCTTGACTTTCTTCGAGGGATCCTCCGCCTCCGGCAGATAAGGAATTTCTTTGTCCTCCAGGACCGCGCCGGGATTATCCTCGACAAGAGCGGTGGATCCTTCTGTCCCGATAACACTCTCTGCCTTTTTCCTTGCGTTAAAAATCCTCGGCGCCAGAGTGCTTTTATTGTGTCCGTCGCTCGCGATGAAATGAATCAAATTCATCTCCAGAAAACGAAACACGGCCTGTTCAGCCTCTTTTCCATAAATTCCGGAAAAGCTTCCGCTGTTGGCCTGGGCCAAGCCCCCTGTCTGAATCAATTCATACAGAAACGACGGGTTCCGGACAAACACGGAGTTTCTTTCCGGATGAGCGATAATGGGGGTGATTCCTTCGCTCATCAACTCAAAAAAAAGCTCTTTAACTCCGGAGAAAACATGTTTGGAGGGGAACTCGACAAACATGTAGGATCGGCGATTGATGACGAGAGAGTTTCGGTTTCTTCGAATCTCATCCATCAAATTGTGTGCGATATGAACTTCTGCCCCACTCAATATCTCCACACGAATGTTATTCGCTTCGAGAGCTTCTTTAAGCTCTTCTCTCCTCTCTTCGATTATTCCCAGGTCTTGATGGACGAAAATTCCCCGGAAGAGATGGGGAGTCGCGACGATCTTCTGTATCCCATCCTCTTCCGCGATCCGCGCCATCTCCACAGCTTCTTCCATACTGTTCGCTCCATCATCGATCCCGGGAAGAATATGACAGTGAAGGTCGATCATCCTGTGTTATCCGGTGAGTTAGTGTTCATCTTCCTCTCCATAATAACTCTGCCTGTAATAATGCAGGTACGGAGAATAATACTCTCTTTCCTTAATCTTGACTTCGTTGAACACCACCCCGACAATCTTTGTCTTTGCCTGTTTAAGCTCCTCAACTGCGCGCAAAAAAGGAACGCGGGCTGTCTTTCCGGCTCGAATGATGAACACCATACTCTCTGACAAAGAAGAAACGATCAGAGCATCGACAACAGCCAGTATGGGCGGCGTATCCAGAAGGACAACATCATACTTCTCCTTCGCGTCTTCCAACAGCTCCTCCATCCTTTCAGAATTCAGAAGCTCCGCAGGATTCGGGGGAATCGGGCCGCTTGTGATGATCCAGATATTCTTGTGCGATGTCTTCTGGAGGGCATTTTTGATCGAGACCTTCCCGGTCAAATACCCGCTTAATCCTCCGACATTTTTGATCTTGAATAATCGATGGAGCCGTGGCTTCCTCATGTCTGCATCAATAATCAATACTTTTTTATCGAGCTGAGAAAAGGAGATCGCCATGTTGGTCACAGTCGCGGTCTTTCCCTCTTGAGGCACAGAGCTGGAAAAAACGATCGTCTTGGGAGGAGTTCCTGCTTGAGAAAGCAAAATAGATGTCCTCACGGTTCTGTAATCCTCAGCTACAGAAAGCTTTGGATGGAATTCGTTGACAAATTCAATCTCCTTAATATCAGAAAGATTGTTCCCATCGTCCGGATTCTTTTTTCCGTCGGAATACATGTACTTCGAATACAGCCCGTACCTTTTTTTCTTCCTTATCCTTTCCGAAGAAAGGTGAGGAATCACGCCCAGGGAAGGAAGACCGGTCAGCCTTTCCACCTCCTCCGGCCCCTTGACCGTGTTATCCAGATACTCCAGTAAAAAACAGAGCCCTCCGCCTCCGAGAATGCCGATCAAGAAAGCCAGAATGAGGTTTCTTTTCTTCTTCGGGGAGACAGGACTTTTCGGAATATCCCCTCTATCGATGATGCTGATATTGCTCGTCCTCAGCCCCCCCAGCCTTGCTGAAACCAATGTCTCATTCTGCCTCTCCACGAGGGAATTCAGGAGCTTTCTCTTGTTCTCCACCTCGATCTTCAAACTGTTGTAGAGGATGGCGTTTGAATTCATCCGGACAACATCCGCCCTCTGTTCTTCGAGCAGCATTTTCAAGGAAGATTCCTCTTTTAACCTTGAACGGTATTCGGATTCGGCATGATCCACAGCTTTTTCAATCTCGCTTTTCAGTTCCACTCTCATGCTATCGAGCTTCGCTTTGAGCTTCACCATTTCCGGGTAACCGGACTTGAAGATTTCGCTTTTCTCCTCATACTCGTTTTTCATCCGCGTGTATTCTGTCTTGAGGGTCTGAATCAGAGTATTATTTACAAACTGGGGCAAGGAACCAACATCCAGACTCTTGAGCTCACGGTATTCGGCCTCTCTCCTGATCCGGCCGATCTGGGCTTGAGTGTGAGCCCCATTCAAGTCGGCAAACTTGTTGACCACTGTGCTCTCTGTCTCAGTCAAAAAGAAAATCTCCTTTTCTTGGCCATACCTCTGGAGTTCATTTTCTTTTAAGGACAGATCCTCCCTCAGATTCGCGATCTGCTCGCTTAAAAAATCGGAAGCCTGTTGAGTCGTCTCGTATCTCTTCTCGATAGAAAAGCCTATGAATTCTTCAGCCAGGGTGTTCACGATATTTGCGGCCAGGACCGGAGAAGAAGACGTGTAGCTGATCTCAACCAGTTTTGTCGTACGCACGGCCAAGACATTAATGGCATCCCTGACTGTATCAGCTATCTCGGAGTACGGGTCGGAGCGAATCATCGGCTCTGATTTTCCGGTTTTCGCTCCTTTCCTGGGAAATATCCATTTCAAGCTGATGGCTTCTTTAGCTGCGGTCAACAGACCTTTTTTCTGCGTCTGGCCCCATCCGAATTCTGGTCGGTTTAAAAGATTCATCTTCCTGGCCACTCTTTCTGCCAGAGATTTGCTCTTGAGAAGCTTAAGGCTGGTGTTAAAAGACCTCAAATCTTCGTAACTGCGGCTGTAGCCGAATTCATCTTCTATGCTCAATATTTTCGAACGCTCCCCCTCGATGAGCAGAGTTGCGGTCGATTCGTACTTCGGGGTCGCGAGAAAAGAAAATATCCCGGTGAAGAGGACAAGTGCGCCGGTGAATGCGATGAGCACCCATTTCCTCTTTACGATTATCCTCCAGTATTCCAGTAAATCCACCTCATCCTTTTCGTATCTTCCTTGTTCCATTGTCTTTCCCTTAACCTCTTTTATTGATACGCGATCGGCTTCTAATGATCACTTCCTGCCAATCTTGACTCTATGGATTGGATCAAAAAATGGATTCAGGCACGTAAACCAAATCATTTTCTTTTAGCGGGATGTCTTTTCGCTTCCCCTTAATAATGTCTTTCACATTCACTTTTATCTGAGTTTCTTTGCCCTCTTGATCGATCCTCTTGATAATCACGCCACTCTTTGAGGCTCGATCCGTAAACCCTCCGGCCTGAGCAATGGCCCGGAGGAGGGTAGGCGTGTTTGACTTTTTCACCTCAAGAGCTCCTGGGTTTCTCACCTGGCCAAAGACATAAATAAAAACAGCCTTATCGGCTGGAATATTCACGATATCATCCGGCTCAAGAGGGATATTCAGCTCCGTGTCCCCCTCTAAAATCAAATCATCGATCGGGATCCGAAAAGATGTATTCGTACCATCTTGAAGCTTCCTGATGATTATAATCTCATCTCCTGCATCGTTGGTGAGACCCCCCGCCTGAGAGATGAGATGAAGCAGGGTTTGACGGCCGAGCAGCTCATAAGGACCGGGTTTTCCAACCGCACCGAGCATGAACACTCTCTTGCTCTGGTATTCCTTGATGAACACCGTCACCTGTGGGTTCTGAAGATATTTTTCCTCAAGAAGCTGGCTGAGTTTTTTCTCGAGATCTGTTTTTGTTAAACCCTCGACTTGAATTTCCCCCAGCAACGGTAGCGATATTTTCCCTTCTTCCGAAACACGAACGGTCCTGTTCAGCTCTTCCAGCCCGAAGACACTGATCTCCAGAAGGTCCTTCGCTCCGATCTTGAACTCCACCGGGTCCTTCTCCTGCCCCCAGAAGAAACACACGAATGCAAACATCAATGCGAATGAAACGAAAAACTTTATCCCTTTCACATTAATCTCCTTGTTGGCTGCCCGAAAGTGCCATTCATTTTAACACATTTGCGTCGAACTCAATATAATAAATTCAGTTTTTTCAGAAATCATCCCGTGAGCTCTGAGCTAGAATTCATAAGTGATGTAAGTCCCGATAAATCCTCTTTTCCTGTTCTCCCAATAATAATTCGACTCCCTCTCCCAGAAATTCACCACGATCCCTATTCCTGTATTCTCTATGATCCTGAAGGCCAGACCGACCGAATGACTCCGGTATCTATCCCTCCTTAAAATCTCCTCATAGCTTCCATCAGGCATTCTCACTGACACCGGTTCTGGATACCTGGTCTTTGCGCGGCTTAAATCATAATCCATTCTTAAAAACCGTGTGAGATAGAAAGATATCCCGACACCGTACCGGTCTTCGGTGAAGTATATGTTGTTCGCCCAGTAGGAAAAATGACAATCGTATTCGGAGCTCAGTCGGATGCCGAAACGCCACAGCCTGAAACTCAACCGTGTGTTTCCCACTAATCCTGAAAAACTTTCTTTATTTTCTTCCCGAGGAATCAGCTTCTTATAGCCGACTGAAAGGATTCCTCCTACACTGCCCAACCGGGGGAATCGGATCCCCGTGTAAACCTGGTAGGAATAGGAATCCCGCCAGCGAGATTCAGGATACTCAAACTCATAGTCTGTGTGTCCGACCGTGGTAAAAAAGAAACTCTTCGCGAATATCCTGTAATAAAACTCAAAGATACCGCCGGTCTCTGTGCGGTTTAAATCACGGGATAAGTATATTTCTTCTCCAGGTTGAGTCACATCCTCATAACTGAATTTTCTGGAAAATCCGGAAAGGCCGAATGAGGATTTTCGGGCTGTTTCATAAAACAACTGCCCGCTGTAGCTGCTAATCATTTCATTCGCCCGGACATCAAACTCACTCGTTGCTCGCCGCCTCCGATCACTGTAATAATACTTTCCTGAAATAACGAAACGGTTGAGAAAGAGAAGCTTAAATTCAGTAGAGAGCGTATTATTCCATCTTCGTTCTCTTTCTTCCTCAAGGTAATACACATATTCCGGGTTTTCCACGAGCGATAGGATCAAATAATCTCGAAAAAGTAAATACGCTTGGATCTCAGGCGAAAAAGTTGCGGTGAAATCAGAAACAGGATCGTTATCCTCGTGTTGATAATAGACATTGCTGTCATAACCGACATTCTTGAATCGAATAACCGGAGTTATCCCGAGGGGGCCGATTTTAAACCTGATCTTTTCCTTGATCTGTTCAAGAGTCGATACGAATGATTGGTAGCTCTGCCCGCAAACGGATAATGAAGGCAG
>DAOVAM010000048.1 GCA_030671065.1 Candidatus Aminicenantota bacterium | reverse complement strand
GAGAATCAGTATGGGGATAGGGGGATGTTTCTCCGAAGCGATTGAAATGTTTTAATCAGCAAATATTACAGAAAAAAGGATGGAAGAGGAATTCTCTGGATGATAAGAAATCGAATTTTGTCACTTCTAACCCTTGCTCATCAATTCCGCAACAAAATTCAAAGGAGGGATATTGCGGCAGACGATCTTAATGATGGCTGCAGTCGGGACAGCCAGGATCATGCCTCCGATTCCCCACAACCAGCCCCAGAAAAAAAGAAAAAAGAGAACCACAAGTGTGCTTAAACCCAGCCCTTGTCCCATCACTCTCGGCTCAATAAAGTTTCCCAGAGTCATCTGGATTGAACCCAGAATGAGGAAGATTAAGAATGCCGGCCAGAGCGTCTCAAATTGGAATACTGCGAAAGCCACTGGCAGACCTGTGGCTATTATGGAGCCGATGTTGGGAATATAATTCAGGATAAATGTGAAAAAACCGAAAACTATGGCAAAATCAACACCAAAAATCAGCAGGACAACAGTGGCGAAAACTCCAGTGGAAAAACTGATGACAGTTTTTATGAACAAGTACTTTTGAATTTGAACATCGATTTTGTAGATAACATCAGAGATCTGTGAAGATCTCTTGTCATCAAAAGAATTTTTAATTTTTCCTTTGAGTTTTCCTCGTCCCGCCAGGATGAAAATAAGAAAAATAAACACTATAAAAAGATTGGACATAAAAACAAAAAACTCACCGATGGAAGAAAGAAAAAAACTCCCTATTTTACTGACATCAAACTGAGCCACCCAATCCACTGGTTCCCACTCAGGTACGATTAACTTTATTTGATCTTGAATCGGAACCAGAATGGAACTGATTTTGTGACTGTAATTCGGAAGTTCTGAAGCGAATGCTTTCCCGCTAGTGTAGAAAAGAAGACTCAAGAGATAAATAATAAAAAATGAAAATATGATGATAACTATAAGAGATACAGACTTGGGAACTTTAAAACGGGTCAAAAAATCCAGGACAGGTGAAAGGACGAAAGAAAGAAAAATGGCCAAGACAAAGGGAAAAAGAACCGGTTTGGCCTGCTTCAGAACCACTCCGGCAAGGAAGATGACGATGATGACGAGACAGGCAACGACAACCTTGTTCTCTTTCATGTCTTTTTTTTTAGGCCACATTCATTATAATCCGATCAAGGATGAAATCAAGGAGGCTCTTTTCAGTAACCCTTCTATACAGAACAGATTTTAGAATTTTGTGCATTCAGAAAATTTAATAAAATCCATTCATGTACAATTAAATATTTATCTACTCATTCAAGGATTCGAGCAACGTACTCAAATATTTTTTTCCCATCTCCTGGAAATCATCCTTGATCTTCATAACTCCGCAGATAAAATTGTCATTCCTGGCCAAGAAGATGTTGTGATAGTAACGGTCTTTAAGAAGATATCCCGTCAAAGTCTCTTTGATATCTCCATTGCGCTTTTTCTCTAAATACTGCTTTAACATCAACTGAGCATCTTCCCCGTTCTTTCCCTCAATGATAAAACAATCAAACTCCTGGCCTTGGAGTTTGTAGCTTGCGACAAAACCGTCGTGCAGAAAATTGTATCCCAAAAAATTGCGCAAGATGAATTTCTCGCTATTCTGGACAAGTCCCTCCTTGGGAAAATGGTTGAGGACGACCGGGAGTTGTCCTTTTTCCTTGACTCTCTCGACAATCTTGCTTGAAAAGGATTTCAGAACTTCGTCTGATTCTTCCCCGCAATCAAAACAGAGAAGCTTGATGTAGTATTTTCCAACAATATAATTCAGGGTTCCTTCTTCCAGATAGCCCTGGTTTCCCATAGGAATAAAGTAACTTTCCGAAAAACGTTCAGCACTGTA
Source organism: Candidatus Aminicenantota bacterium (assembly GCA_030671065.1). Lineage (GTDB taxonomy): Bacteria > Acidobacteriota > Aminicenantia > Aminicenantales > Aminicenantaceae > SOIA01. The sequence continues at coordinate 9,555 of DAOVAM010000048.1, read as the reverse complement.
GATTCCAAAAGAATTCTTTTCGCTTCCCATGTCATAAATCTCTACACCCAATGAAGCCTCATCAGTCGTCTTCCCTGTCTCATACTGGCCAACGATCAATTCTTTGAAATCATACGCAAGATAGATCTCTGCAGCTCCGTTGATGTATTCATACAAGTTTCCTGGGATGTAATTCTGTGGCTCTTCTGAAAATTTCCAATTGTTCAATTTCGGTAATAGGGAATGAAGTGAAGAATCCTCTGCATTTTCCGTCATAACAGCCGTAACATGACTCACTGAGACGAAAAGGATGAAAAACAGACAGAAACTCACATACTTTTTAATCATACCATTCTTCATTTTCCAAACTCCTGTAATCACTCAAGGCATTTTAACTATAAGCTCTATTTTCCTTTTTGACAAGTTTTTCTTTAAGGGGTCGCATCTTAACATTTAACATTTCTTAAAAAGTAATAAATCAGAAGAAATTGTGTTTCTTTAAAAATTTGCTCTAAAAAGATTAGGAAATGTTAAATGTTAAGATGCGATTCCTTACATTAAGGTTATCAAAGCTTGATCACACCAATATTGTCAAAATTATGGATACAAGGAATGCGTGCCGAACTCTTTATTGCATACCGTCTGGATTTGTTGCTATCATATTAAAGGAGCTTTATTCAGAATGGCGCTGTCAAAAGTGGTTCTCGTCAAAGGGAAGGGCGTTTTAAATCAAAATAACGCTATCGACCAAAGGAAACTCCTCCAGATGTACTCAAAAGGACTTGAGCTCTTATTCAACTCAAAAAGTCCCCAAGAAGGCATGCAGCATCTTTTCAAAAGCAGTGACAAAGTCGGAATAAAAATCAACACTATCGGGGGGAAGAATATCTCAACCCGGCCAGAAGTTTCTCACTCCTTATCCAACCTGCTGGTCGGGAGTGGAATCCTTGAAAGAAATCTGATCATCTGGGACCGCACAAACAGGGAATTGAGGGAAGCAGGATATCGGCTGAGAACTAACCGCAATGTCCTCAAAGTTCATGGTACAGATACACAACTTCCCTGGGGAGGGTACAATCCGGATTTGATTTCCCATCTTAATATCGGCAGTCGTTTTTCAAGGATTCAATCAAATTTTGTGAACTCCTCCATAAGCCTGGCGATCCTTAAAGATCACGGGATGGCAGGAGTGACGGCAGGAATGAAAAATTACTTCGGAGCCATCCATAATCCGAATAAATATCACGATACGAATTGTGATCCATACGTCGCTGAACTGTTTGAAACCGAACCCATAAAAAAGAAACACAAGCTCAGTATCCTGGACTGCCTTGTTGTCCAATATCACAGAGGGCCTTCTTACCATCCCCGATGGGCAAAAGAAAACGAAACTCTCATATTCGGTACAGATCCTGTGGCAACTGATTTTGTCGGTTGGCATGTTATAGAACAACTCAGATCCGAGAATGGGCTCCCCTCGCTGAAAGAAGAAAACAGAGAACCAAAGTATCTCAGGACAGCTGAAAAAATGGGTTTAGGGAATGCCAATCTTAAGGACATAACGCTCATAGAGGAAGAAATATGAAAAGGAGACAATTCTTTAAAACAGCAGGAGGAGCTGCCCTCCTGACAAGCTCTGGTATGTGCTCTTTTCTGATGGACCTGTATGCGCTCAGCAGCGAAGAAAATCTCTCCAAAGTAGAGGCCCGCTACTATAAAAAGCATCCAGACAGGGAGATCGAGTGTGAGCTGTGTCCTCGTTTCTGTAAACTGGGAGACAAAGAGAGAGGATACTGCGGCGTAAGAGAGAACATCGGAGGAGATTACTACACCTTGGTCTACGGAAAACCCTGTTCCCTCAACGATGATCCGATTGAAAAAAAGCCGTTCTTCCATTATCTTCCTGGGAACCGGACGATCTCTGTCGCAACAGCCGGATGCAATGTGAACTGCAAGTTCTGCCAGAACTGGGAAATATCTCAAGTCAGACCTGAACAAGTCCAGAATTATGATGTCTCTCCGGATGCATTGGTCGATATAGCCCAGAAGTATAACTGCCCTGTGATCGCGTACACTTACTCGGAACCCATCATTTTTTACGAATACATGTACGACACCTCTGTTAAAGCCCGTAGAAAAGGAATTAAAAACGTTGTCATCACCGGAGGCTACATCAATCCTGAACCTTTATTGGAGTTAACAAAAGTCGTGGATGCCATAAAAGTGGACTTGAAAGCTTTTTCTCAGGATTTCTACACTTCCTATGTGAAAGGAAAATTGGAGCCGGTCCTTGAGGCCATAAAGATCATCGCACAAAGCAATGTCTGGATGGAAATCGTCTATCTGGTCATCCCGACGCTTAACGACAGCACCAAGGAACTGCGAGGCGTCTGCCAGTGGATCATGAAAGAAATCGGTCCTGACGTCCCCATCCATTTTTCCCGGTTCCATCCAATGTATCTCATCAAAAACCTCCCCTCGACTCCAATCTCAACTCTAGAAAAGGCGCATAAAATCGCCCTCCAGGAAGGGCTCCGTTATGCCTACATAGGAAATGTCCCCGGTCATCGAGCCGAAAGCACGTACTGCCCGAAATGCCACAATACAGTCGTGCAAAGGGTCGGTTATAAGATTCAAAAGTCCGATATCACAGCAGGGCGATGCAGAAATTGCTCCACTCCTATCCCAGGAATCTGGAGTTGAGAGACTCGCTCCCCCCATTCCTTCTGGGATTTCTCGCCCTCTCTTTCCAGATCTTTTTGTTAAGAGAATTCTCTGTCCACTTTTATGGGAATGAAATCACATTTGGATTCATTCTTGCCTCATGGCTACTGTGGGGAGGTGTGGGCAGTATTGTTGCTCCAAAATTCAAATTTTCTCAGACACGACTCATCCAAGTCTACTATTCTGTCATTCTTCTTTTTCCTGTCTGCCTGGTCGGCCTCAGGTTCTCACGCTTCATCCTGAACATCCTCCCTGGAGAAATCACAGGGATCATCCCGATGTTGATCTCTTCGTTCATACTTTCTTTTTGCATCAGTTTTCCATTGGGAATTCTTTTTGTTTTCAACACTCATTTTCTGAAAGGAAACCTGTATCAGGTCTATCTCTTAGAATCGCTCGGCTCCTCATCTGCGGGCCTTCTTGTCTATTTTTTCCTCATTCCCTTTTTCTCTAACTGGCAGGGAGCCGCACTGGTTGGGGCAATCGTCGCTTTTTTAAGCTATTTCAATTATCAAGAACGCAAACAAAGATTCTTTCCTCTTGTTATCCTCGTCCTTCTCCTTGCCTTCTGTTTTTTTGATAATCCAAGTCAAAAAATCTACTGGAAGCCTTTCCGTCTCGTTCAGAGCAAAGATACTCCTTATGGAAAACTCCAGGTTCTTCAGACCGAAGAACAGATCTCTCTTTACAACAACAGCCTGCATGATTTTTCCTACCCTAACCTGGCTTCTGCTGAGGAATCTGTCCACTTCGCTCTCCTCCAAAATCCCGAGGCTGAAAATGTCCTACTCATCGGTGGAGGGGTAGCCGGAAGTCTAAGGCAGATTCTGAAATACCCCAAGGCGCAAGTGGATTATGTCGAGCTTGACCCGGAAATCATCCGCATTTCTTTCCGATTTTTACCTGATACAGAGAAAAAAATCCTGAGAAATAAACGGATTCAAATATTCTACCAGGATGGGAGAGCCTTCCTTAGAAAGTCCCAAAAGACGTACGACATGATCATTCTCAACTTGCCCGATCCTGCCACAGCTCAGATCAATCGTTTTTACACAAAAGAATTTTTTCTGATGGTTAAAGAAAAACTGACCGATGACGGCATATTCTCTTTCCGGGTCTCGTCTGCAGAAAACTACATCAGCCCTGAACTCCAGAACTTTCTTTCCTCTCTGTACTTTACGAGCAAGGAGGCATTCCCGTTCATTGAGATTGTACCAGGGGATACAAACATCTTCCTGGCATCTTCCCATCCATTATCCATAGAATTTGAGACACTCAGCCAGAAAATCACAAGTTTGAATCTTCAGAACACCTATATCAGTCCTCAACTTCTTTTTGCTCGTTTGAGTCCACTCAGAGTGGATATGGTCAGAGAAAAAGTGACGTCAGGAAAAAAAGCCATCAATCTGGACTTCTCTCCCATAAGTTATTTTTACAATTCTGTGCTTTGGAGCACACAGTTCAAGGGCATAGAGAGGAAAATATTCACTTTTTTTTCTTCCCTTCATTCTTTCTGGCTATTGGATTTACCGTTGATGATTCTTGTTTGCGTCCTTCTCCTTCTTTGGTTGAGAGGGAAAAAATCTTCTTTCTTCCTTGTTCCTCTTGCAGTTATGGGTTTTACCACTATTGTTAGTGAAATCATCGTGATCATTTCTTTCCAGACTCTTTATGGATACCTCTATCGAAGCATTGCTCTCCTTCTCACTTCCTTCATGATTGGACTCTTCCTGGGTTCTCTGCGGGGGAAAAAAAGAAAAAGGTTTGATTTCAGTAGGCTTCTCCTTATCCAAGCCGGTTTTCTTCTCCTTCTTCTTCTCCTTCAAATCACTCTTAAACTGAGTCCCCCTGAACTCTTTTTCTTCTTCTTTCTCCTTGCCCTCGGCTTTTTAGGAGGAGATTTATTTGTTGTTTCAAACCATCTTTTCTTAAAAGAAAAAACAAATTATGGATTGGGCTATGGCTTAGACCTTTTAGGGTCTTTCTTCGGAGCACTTGCCGTTTCCTCATTACTCATTCCTCTTGTCGGACTCCCCCATCTCCTCAATTATCTCTTTCTGCTAAACTCCTTTTGCCTCCTTTTTCTTGTCGTCGGATGGAGAAAATATTAATATCATATGAAATTTTCTTGACAGCTTTTTGGAATTATGTTCTACTGTAAAGTAATTCTTTTCTCTATATTTCCTATATTAACTATAGGAATTTGTCCCTTATTTTGATAGAGTAAATTCTCATGAGAATTAACTTATCTAGGAAAAAAATCAAAGATCCTTTTGTCGGCAAGGTCGAAGAATTAAGCGGACAAAATCTCCTCGCGTGTTATCAATGCGGCAAATGTTCTGCGGGATGCCCTGCTGTCTCTCAAATGGACATCCTCCCCAATCAAATCATCCGATACGCTCAACTCGGTCTCAAGGAGGAGCTTCTGGAATCCAAATCAATCTGGATCTGTGCTTCCTGTTTCACGTGCAATGCTCGGTGTCCAAAAGGCATCAATATCGCTGAAGTCATCGAAGCTCTCAGGCAAATCCTACTGCGCAAGAGAGAAGACCATGTCAAAGTTGATAAACTCTCTGATTCGGAAAAAGGCGATGTTCCTCCGATTGCGATCGTCAGTAATCTGAGGAAATTCACATCTTAATTTATGAATTATGATACACAACAATTTTAATATTCATGCCATAAGGAATCATAATGAAATTAAGCTATTACCCTGGTTGCACTCTAAAAAACCATGCGAAAAATTTCGAAGACTCAACCTTATGCTCTCTGAGTAAACTTGGAATACAAGTCGAAGAGCTTCCACGGTGGAACTGCTGCGGAACCGTTTTCTCCTTGGCCACTGATGATTTGATCCATCATGTGGCTCCCCTCCGTAACCTCATCCGGACAAAGGAGTCCAATTCAGACAAAGTCATGACTCTCTGTGCGATGTGTTTCAACACACTGAAAAGAGCCAACGAGCGCGTCAAATCCGATCCGGAGAGCCTGGATAAAATCAATGATTTCATGTATCGCGAGAAAATCAAATACGAGGGAGATGTGAAAGTCCTTCATCTTCTGGAACTGCTGAGGGATGAGATAAAATTCGAGACTATCGCCCAGCAGATGGTCAAGCCTTTAAAAGAATTAAAAGTGGCAAATTACTACGGCTGTTTACTGGTCCGCCCTCAAGAAATCGGGATAGATGATGTTGAAAATCCGACAATTTTAGAAACTCTCACGACAGTTCTAGGAGCAGACCCCATCGATTTCCCTTATAAAACAGAGTGCTGTGCGGCCTATCAGACGGTTGACAAACCAGAGATCGTGGCAGAACGGACTTACCACATCCTGACATCAGCCCAATCCCAAGGCGCAGACGTCGTCACAGTGAGCTGTCCTCTGTGCGCTTTTAATCTTGACCAACGGCAAAAAGAAACACAAAAGCAATACCCTGAATTCAAGAATATCCCTATTCTCTACTTCACCCAGATATTGGCCATAGCTCTGGGCTGTCCAGAGGACACATTGAGATTTGATCTTCATTACATTGACCCAAAGCCCGTTTTAAAGGAAAAGGGATTGATTTGAGGGACAAATGGTACATTTTGGCAATTTAAAACCAAAAAAGGGCAAAATCCACATCGAAAAAGATATGTGTAAAGGGTGTGCATTCTGTGTGGAATACTGCCCCAAGGATGTCCTGGAGTTATCCGAAGAATTCAATGTTAAAGGATATCATCCTCCAGTAGTCATAAAAGAGGATGACTGCCTTTACTGCCAGCTCTGCGAGACAATATGCCCTGAATTTGCCATATTTGTCACTCTCAAGGAAGAGGAGGAAGAAGGTGAAAAAGGTGAAAGCAGACCCTAAGGGAGTATTATCCGGTTCTCACTATCTGGACGGAGACTATGCGATCGCTGAAGGAGGCCTTGCGGCGGGATGCCGGTTTTTTGCAGGCTATCCCATCACACCCTCCACAGAAACTGCCGAAAGATTTTCTGAAAGAATTCCCTCAGTAGGTGGAGTCTTCATCCAGATGGAAGATGAGCTCGCATCTATTGCGGCCTTGATCGGGGCAGTCTGGGGAGGGAAGAAAAGCATGACCGTGACTTCCGGTCCAGGTTTTTCCCTGATGATGGAAAATATCGGATTAGCCTGCATGATGGAAACACCTCTAGTGATCGCGAATGTTCAGAGAGGAGGCCCTTCAACAGGACTTCCCACCTTGACCGGTCAGCAAGACATGATGCAGGTCAGATGGGGCTCGCACGGCGATTACAAAATCATTGCCCTCTCCCCTGATTCTCCTCAGGAATGCTTTGACCTCACCATCGAAGCGTTCAACCTGTCAGAAATATACCGCGTTCCCACTTTTGTCATGACGGATGAGTGTGTGGGTCACATGCATGAGAAAGTTGTCATTCCCCCTGCTGAAGAGATTGAATTAGTGGAGAGGAAATGGTACACAGGCCCCAAAGATCAATACCTCCCTTACAAAAACGATAAAGATATGATCCCTTTCATGATCAAGATCGGTGACGGCTACCGATTTCATACGACAGGATTGACGCACGATGAAAGAGGATATCCTGTCATCAATGCTGAATGTCAGGATGTCTGTGTCCGCCATCTGAACGACAAGATCACAATGAATGCGGATAAAATCATCAGACTCGAAGAGGATGAAATAGATAACGCAGAAATCATCGTTATTTCCTACGGAATCACTTCAAGAGTTACGACAAGAGCCGTGCGGCAGGCACGGAAAGCCGGGATAAAAGTAGGGACGATCAGGCTCATCACAGTCTGGCCTTTTCCTGAAAAGAGAATCAATGAACTGGCAAAGAAAGTGAAGGCATTTGTCGTCCCCGAAATAAATTATGGCCAGATGGTCCTTGAAGTTGAACGGTGTGCTGCAGGACAAACCCCAACAGTCCACGTTCCCCACTGTGGAGGATGGGTCCACGACCCGGATGATATTCTCAAAGCCATCAAGGAGGCTGCAAAATGAAGAAAGACAACCCAACCAAGAAACAAAATCCCATCACAGATCTGCTGCGCATGGACCGGATTCCTCATATCTGGTGCCCTGGCTGTGGGATAGGAACCGTTTTGACCTCTTTTGCCGAAGCACTTCGAAAGAGTGAAATCGACCTTGATAAGGTGGCTGTTCTCTCAGGAATCGGATGCACGGGCAGAGTCGCTGGTTATGTGAAGATGGATTCCATTCACACCACACATGGCCGGGCCGTTCCCGTTGCCACTGGAGTCAAGCTGGCCAATCCTGAAATGAAGGTCGTCGTCTTCAGCGGGGATGGAGACATCTCGGGAATCGGAGGCAACCACTTCATCCATGCGGCAAGACGCAACATGGACATCATGATCATCTGCGTGAACAATTTCAATTACGCCATGACAGGAGGCCAGGTGGCCGCCACAACACCGAAGGGTGCGAACGCCTCCACGGCTCCATACGGAAATTTTGAATATTCCTTTAACCTCCCTTATCTCGCTGAAGCCAGCGGAGCTACTTATGTCGCCCGCTGGACTGCCCTCCACTTGAGAAGAGTGACTAAATCCATACAGGAAGCCCTCGGAAAAAGAGGTTTTTCTTTCATCGAAGTCATCACTCCTTGCGTGACTCTGTATGCGCGCAGAAACCGGCTTGGTGACGGGCTGAATCTTCTGAAATATTACCATGAAAAATCAGAAATTCAGCATGGAGCAGACACTCGAACCGTGGACATCAGCTATCAGGGGAAACTCATCGTTGGAAAATTCGTCGATATAGACAAGCCAACTTTTTTAGACTGTATGAATGAACATCTCGGTAAAGTTTTGGGCGATAAATACCAGCCTTATGGAGTGAACAATGACTGAAATTCGATTTTCAGGTTTTGGCGGTCAAGGGATCATACGCTGTGGCCTGATTACGGGAAAAGCCCTTTCCCTGTATGACAATAAACATGCCACGATGACTCAAAGCTTCGGACCAGAAGCGAGGGGAAGCGCCTGTAGCTCTCAGCTCGTCGTGTCGGACGACAGAGTCCTGTATCCTTACATTTCCATTCCTGAAATCCTCATCTCCATGTCCCAGGAAGCCTATGAAATATATGAACCCGAATTGAGCGAGGACGGAATCCTGATCATCGACAAGGATCTGGTGAAAATGAATCCTGCCCGAGGAAAAATAAAGACCTATTCAGTTCCCTCCACCAGATTCGCCGAAGAATTAGGGAATCGAATCACTGCAAACCTGGTCATGCTGGGTTTCTTTTCTTCTGTGACTAGCGTCGTTTCCGCAGATGCCATGAAGAAAGCCCTTCCCGGCCTGGTTCCAGGCAGGTTTCTCGATCTGAATATTAAGGCTTTTGACAAAGGATATGATTACGGAAAAGAAATCTTGGCTAAAGAGAAAAAATCAAAAACTCCGACTCAAAAGGGTAAAAAATGAAACGGACAGGCGTTTTTATCTGCCACTGCGGCATAAACATCGCAGGGACAGTGGATGTTAAAAAAACCGCAAAAGACCTCTCCAAGCATCCAGGAGTCGTTCATTCAGAAGACTATGTTTATATGTGCTCTGATCCAGGTCAAAACCTCATGATCGATGCCATAAAGGAAAAAAAGCTGGATAATGTGGTTGTGGCCTGCTGCTCTCCAACGCTCCACGAAACGACCTTCAGAAACGCGTCCAAATCAGCCGGGATCAACACATTCCAGTGTGAGATCGCCAATATTCGTGAACAGTGCAGCTGGGTCCACAAAGACATGGACAAGGCAACAGATAAAGCGATCAAGCTCACCAAAAGCGTTGTGGAGAGAGTTCGCAGGAACGAGTCTCTGGATCCGATAAGTATCCCTGT
>DAOVAM010000063.1 GCA_030671065.1 Candidatus Aminicenantota bacterium | reverse complement strand
GCCTCTCCCTCGTCATAAATCTTTCGGAACTCAATCCTGACTCTCTTGCCGATTTTTAAATCCTTAAAATCACAATCCACGATCTGGCCGGTCAACTTCACTCCGTCATCCAGCTCTGCAATTCCCACGGCAAAGGGTGCCTGGTCGACGAACTGTTGGGGAGCAACCCGGATTACTGTATAAGTGAGGATTTTTCCTCTATCAGCCAGCTTTGTATCCTCGAATTCTCTGTTTTTGCACTCCGGACAAATCAAACGCGGAGGAAAGAGCACAATTCCGCATTTCTTGCACTTCTTGGCCTCCAGCCTGTATCTCTGAGGAATTTCTCTCCAGTATTTCGATGGTGTTGGCATACTCTCCTCCTTCCTTATTCCTTTTCAAAAATGTGAACCACTGTGCTTCCGCCGCTTCCACCCATGTTCTGCGTCAGGCCTATTTTTGGATCTTTCAACTGCCTCTCTCCAGGTTCTCCTCTCAACTGCTTTACAACTTCTATTGCTTGAGCCACCCCCGTTGCTCCGACAGGATGGCCTTTGGCTTTCAAGCCTCCGCTCGTGTTCACAGGAATTTTCCCTTCAAAAAAAGTTATTTCATCCTCATACGCTTCTCCGCCCTTTCCCTTCTTGACCAGGCCTAAAGCTTCAATCACTAAGATTTCCGCGATAGTGAAGCAGTCATGGACTTCTAGAAAGTCAATGTCCTCTGGTTTTTTATCCGCCATGGTGTAGGCCTGTTTTGCAGCTTGATATGTGGCTTCCAGCCATGTGATGTCCTTTCTCTGGTTTAGAGCAATCATATCCGTGGCATGACCGGTCCCGATAATTTTCACTACGGGTTTCTTCATCTTTCTGGCCATCTCCGCCGGACAGAGGATCAGAGCCGCAGCCCCATCTGTAATCGGCGAGCAATCCAGGATCCTCAGAGGATCTGCGATCATAACCGAGTTGAGGACTGAATCCACAGTGATCTCAAACGGAAATTGAGCCAACGGATTCTTGGCCCCGTTGCGGTGATTTTTCACAGAAACTAAAGCCATTTGCTCCCGCGTTGTGCCATATTTTTGCATATGAGCCCTGGCGATCAATGCATAGAGTCCAGGAAATGTGAGCCCATGATATCCCTCGTATTCCTGGTCTGCAGCGGTCCCCAGGGCATAAGTGGCTTCGTGTCCGGAGACATCTGTCATTTTTTCGACACCACCGACAAGAACCACATCGCTCATGCCTGAAGCAACTTCCATGAATCCGAGGCGTAAAGCCAGGCCTCCTGACGCACAGGCTGATTCTATTCTTGACGAGGGAACAGGAGTCTGGCCTAAATAATCAGCAAGAAGAGAGGCGATATGCTCTTGTCCCACGAAAAGCCCTGAAGACATGGAGCCAATATGCATGGAGTCAACTTTGTCTATTCCGGCATCATCCAGGGCAAGAAGAGCCGTTTCTACGAAAATCGTTCTCAAGGATTTCTCCCAGAGCTCTCCCCATTTCGTTATTCCTACACCGATAACAGCAACTTCTCTCATCTCTGCTCCTCCTAATTTGCCTTTTTGATTTTATGACGGAATTTGGCGTACTCGCCATATTCGAGGTAATGCTTATTCTTTTCTAGTAAATCTCTTGTTTTCGGGGCAAGGTCTTGGACCTCTTTAATTTTATCCATGATCTCAAAGACGAAGGCATCGCTCCCTGCTCCTGAACCATAAGAAACAAGAAGAATCTTATCTCCGGGTTTAGCGATATCCAGGCAAGCCGTCAGGCCCAGAGGAGAAGAACCCGAATAGGTGTTCCCGAGCTTATTGACCAGCCAACCCTGCTCGATCTGCTCCTTCTTAAACCCTAACATTTTCCCAACTCTGAACGGGAATTTTCCGTTGGGCTGGTGAAAAATGACATGGGCAAAATCAGAGGGCTTCATTCTTGATTTGTTCATTATTCCCTCAGCTGCACCCATGATGTGTTTGAAATACGCCGGATCTCCCGTGAACCGTCCCCCGTGCTGCGGATAGTACTGATACTCGCGTCGCCAGAAATCAGGGGTGTCTGTCATGTAGGAGTAGGTTTCTCCAGCTTTGGCGATCAAATCATCACAGCCAAAGATAAAAGCCGCCGCTCCGGCTGCCGCTGAGTATTCCAGGGCATCCCCAGGAGCTCCTTGTGAAGTGTCTGCCCCCACAGCCAATCCGTACTTGATGACTCCTGATTTCACAAGGTTCAAAGCCACAAACATCCCCTCGGTTCCAGCTTTGCAGGCAAATTCAAAATCTGCTGTATGCGCCTCAGGAGTCGCTCCCAAAGCCTCGGCTAAAACCGTGCCGCTGGGTTTGACCGCATAGGGATGGGATTCAGAGCCAACATACACTGCTCCGATGTCAGCAGGATCGATGAGAGCTCTCTTCAAGGCGTTTTTGGATGCTTCTACGGACATTGTGATGGTGTCCTGGTCAAGAGAAGGGACGGATTTCTCCTCCAGCATCAATCCTCTTTTATAGCTCGGAGCATCCGTTCCCCAGACTTTAGCGATTTCTTCCACTTTTATCCTGTTTCGCGGAATATATGCCCCATAGCCTATAATTCCTTCCATTTATGGCCTCCCTTTTGGATGTGAATGAGTTCTGTTAAAGACATGGATGAGAGTTGAAAAGCAAAAAAGATAAACAACCAACAGTGAAAAAATATCGTGGCATATATCTCTTTCTAAGTCAAGAAAATTTGGGTTCAGGAATGAGGATCCAGCTTTTCCCAGGAAAATCTAACTCAGAGAGGTAGTTTAATGTTCCTCATTCTTATTCCGGTTTTCCATTTTCAATCGTGTTCTGCCTCCGTGCCTGATTGATGGGAATTCCAACTTCCATACCATTCATATCTCTCAATTTGACAGATCATTCCTCTCAAAATAGAATAAAAAAAATACGGAACTTTTCTTATGCGAATATCGTCTACCATGGTGAATTGAGTGCAGATAAATACAATCGTACAAGAATGTTTACAAGGCAAACAAGGAGCCTGGGAAATGCTCGTTAATACCTACTCCAGAAAGATATTCAACATGGCCTTTCAGTTCTCTGGAAGCTATGAAGAAGCAGAGGACAAGACGCAGGATATCTTTTTCAAGCTCTACAATTCGTTGAACAAGTACGATTTCAAGAGAAATTTCACTGCCTGGCTCCTCACGATCGCCAAAAATTTCCTGATCGATGAATACCGAAGGACAAAATGGGAAAAGAAATCACGGGACAACTTCGATGAACACTTTCTCAAATCAGAAACACAAGAAGGCCCTGAGGAAAGCGCTTTGAAAGAAGAAAGTCGAAGAACAATCTGGGAAGCCCTGAATGCGCTTCCGACTGAAATCCGGATGACGCTCATACTCAGAGACATCCAGGGAAAAAGTTATGATGAAGTCGCGGAAATCATGAGCCTCCCCGTGGGAACAGCTAAATCCAGGATCAACCGAGGAAGGCTCCAACTGGCGAGATTCCTTAAAGAAAAAAAGGAGAAAGGAAATGAAGTGTAAACACATCGAAAAACTCTTATCTCCTTATGTAGAGGAAGAGCTCAGTCGAGAGGACAGGAGAGCTATTAAGGAGCATGTGAACGCATGCGAGAGCTGCTCTCTGCTTCTGTCGTCTCTGGAAGAAACAATTGTGTCTCTGGTTGATTTACCTGAACTCGAAGTGAATGAAAGTTTACTGAATAGACTCTACGCGATCCAGGAAAGGAAGAAAAGATTCAGCCTGGGCCTCGACTTCTTCCTTCGTCCATCGCTTCAGCCCGTTCTGGCTGCTTTCACGATCGTGCTGACTCTGGTGTCCTTCTATTTTTTCAACCCGAACAAAAAGTCCTTTGATCGAGAGGTCAACCGTCAGCTTCATCTCAGCTACAGCAAGGTCGGAAAGTTATACGCCAAGGCCGAATCTTTCACTGCTTCTCTGGGTGAATACAAAGACAGTATTCTCGTTTCTCTCAAGAATATAAGTGGCTTCGGAGAAACCGAGGATTCAACATCAAATATAAATGGAGGTATCAAATGGAAGAAAAAGTCGTCATCACAAGACCACCAAAATCTCCCGCTCTCGCAGGAATCCTTACCTTCTTCTTTCCCTTCGGAGCTGGTGCGTTCTACAACAGTCAACCCATAAAGGGTTTTGTTTATCTTCTCACCTTAGCTGCGCTGGTCACCATGCAGCACGTCGGAGATGCTCAACCGTTTGTCGGTATTCTCCTCGGAGGATTTTACTTCTACCAGATCATCGACTCCATCCAGACTTCGAAAAGCATCAACCGAAGAGCATTGACTGGAGAAGATGTGGAAGAACCAAAGGAAGAACTCCCCGAGTTTGTTAAAACTGGCTCCGTTTTCTGGGGCATCGTTTTACTGGCATTGGGAGGCATTCTTCTACTGGCCAATTTTGACATCATCAGCTACGACACCGTCTTCGATTTCTGGCCATTAGTGATCATTGTGATAGGAGTGAAGCTTGTCGCAGATTACGTGACCAAGAAAAACATCAACGGCAATTGAAGGAGGAAAGAAATGGCAAAACAGCAAAGAAAAGATCCGCTCGCATGGGGAATCATCCTCATCATCGTCGGTGTCGTCATCCTGTTGAGCAATATTCATATTGCAGGATGGGATATCTGGGAATTCTTTGCCCGACTCTGGCCGCTCATCCTCATACTCTGGGGAGCCTGGAAGCTCTATTACGGAATCAAAGAGAAACAAGAAGAAGAAAAGCTTGAATAGGGACTAAAATGAAAGCAAAGGAAATAATCCTCCTGATTCTCATCATTGTGGTTGGCGTATCCTTCCACCAGTTGTACACGGGAAAGATCGATGTCTACTTCGACTTTGAAGATGATTTCATTATCGTCTCCAACGAATACGATTACGAAGACTATCAAGAACTTGAGCCCCCCTTCCCTCCTCTGATTCAGGTTTCAAATTCTCATGGTGATATCGAAATCCTTGGCACGGACGATGAAAAAATAACTGTTTCCCACCGGAAAAAAGTATGGCGCCGGAAGGAAGAAGATGCACAGAAAATCGCGGATGAGCTGACAATGAATGTTCAAAAAGAGGCAGACCGGTGGACCATCTCGACAAACCGGGATGAATTCAGGAGAAAAAATATCAGAACAAGTTTCATCATTTCAGTCCCCTCTCGGATGGATGTCGAGGTGAGAAACTCCTATGGGACCGTTGATGTCGCCAATGTGAAAAATGCAGATATCACCAACCGCCATGGAGAAACGATCGTTTCAGACATAGCCGGAGAGCTTTTCCTAAAAAACAGCTACAGAGATGTTGAAGTTAAAAATATCGACTCAGATATTTATTTGGAGAGCAATAATTCCTCAGTGTTTGTGAGCAGAGTCAAAGGAAAAGCGCATATCGTCCACCGGTACGGGAAAATTTACGCAAACAACATTTCCAAAGATGTTAAAGTCGAAGGTTCCCATTCAGATGTCAACGGCGAAAATCTAAAAGGACCCTTGGAAATTGAAAGCTCTTACAGAAAAATTTTTCTTATGGACGTTGGACCTACGAAGATCATAGGTCACAGTTGTGAAATTGAGGTCGAGAGAGCAGAAGAATATCTCGATATAAAAGACAATTATGGGAAAGTGAAAGTCACAGACCTCAAGGGCAACCTTGTGATCGATGGAAAAAACTTAGAGATCTCCGGAAGGACGATCGTCGGAGAGAAGATCGACATCAAGTCTTCTTACCGAAACATCGAGCTTTCTGAATTCTCAGGCAAGACAACCATCGTCCTTTCCCATGGAGAAGTTACTCTCGAGCCATATCCGTTAACCTACCCCCTGGAAGTCAGAGGCGATTATTCCACCATAAAGCTCTCCTGGCCCTTGGGCAAAAAATACCCCTTTGAAGCGAGAGTGAAGAACGGAGACATCGAATGGGGACTTCCCGAAGAAGTATCCATTCAAGAGGAAGACCACACTCGAACCATAAAAGCCTTTATCGAAGCCATCGAGAGTCCTTCTATTTTCCTGTACACGAGTTACCGCACGATCTGGGTGACTGAGTAAACTAAGGACAAGGTCCTAAAGACGACCAATAAGGTAAAAAAACCCGTTCTTCGGGACGGGCTTTTTTTTATAATTTGGGATCAGGCTTCAGAGATTAATGCTTTAATTTTAAACTGAGGATTTTATCGTTTAAACAACCGATGATCTTGATGTTAAAATACGAAATGGCATTCGCTAAGTCTTTTTTATATTTTGTGACATAACGGACGAATTTAATTTCCTTCTTGTACCGCAAGACATTCTCAAACTCTGCCACTTCATCAGTGAGCTCTATCAGAAAGTGATTGATGGTCCGGTACTGTGCGTTTATTTCGATAAAATCCTTCCCTTTGAGTTTATTGAAATCAAGGTAAGGGGGAAGGGATTGGAGGATCGAAAGGCATTCATTCCGCAATTCATTCACGGATTCCTTCATCTCCTGGAAAAAAGATTTGTATTCCAGAGGTTCTTTCAATTTCTCCTCTGCTTTATCGAGCAGGACTTCATACTGGTCCTTTACGGAATTAATGAGTTCTTTAACCCCCATGTATTTTCTTCTGAAATGAAAAAGGTCGATGAAATCTCTACCTATGTATATTTTATCCTTGTAGTGAGTCAGAAGCTCTCGCGGAGAATGGGTGTAAAACTTTATCTCGTACCGCCGTCCACCCGAATCTCTTTCTCTCAACCTGGCTAACACGAGATAATTGTTTTGCTCGGCAAAGTAGCTGTTCACATCCAGAAGGACAGAATAAACAGCCAAATTCTGGATGATATACTCCTTCACATAATCAAGCAGACTCTCATTCTTGCTGAGAAAGTCATTAACGGTCTCATTAGGAGTGGGCGTGATAACAGAATAAGATGGAGAAAGGAGGTAAAGGACAGGCCCAGTCCCGAGTTCCAGATAAAGATTTTTCAAAACATTCTGATGGAGGTCACTCAGCAGAATAGGCTGCAAGGGTGGAAGACTTTTCACCTCAACTTTGGATAGCTCTTCAACTTCGTTCATAATTCTATAATCCTTCCTTTTCTCAAAAAAATGCTATCATCTCACAATAAAAAAATCAACCTCACCCTTTCGCTGGGATCAGCGATTAATTTGGGATCAGGCTTCAGAAATTTCAGTAAGTTACATTGCAAAAGAATTCAATGGACTCAATTGGTTACGAATTACTGAAATTACTAAGATCTGCCCCCATATAACGTCCAGTCTTTGTTTGAATACCGCTCTTTCTGAATCTTCGAGATGAGATCCCTCTCCTCGGTACTAATTACTTTAGGTTTCAAGTCAACCTGGAAAAAATCAGTGAATCCTGAAATCAAATGCTTAACAGTCCAATCAAAGTTGACCTTCCTATTCAACGCTTGAGAGAGATATATCATTCGAATCCTGCTTCCATTCCCATCCAAAGTCGAGACAGCCTCCAAAAGTCCTTGATCCCCTTCAAGAGGAATGGAACCGTGTTGAATAAACTTTAAGCCCGTTCTTTTCTGGGCGCTGCCCACGATTTTCTTCCCGTTGATCTCAATCTCATTTCGAGCTGGGAAAGAAAAACAAGGAAGGTTTCCTTTAACATAAGAATCGGGTGGAGCATCAGCCAGGAAAGACCTTAATCCCATTTTCTCAAATCCCTTCATCAAAGCCTCAGAAATAAGTCTGTATGAATCCATGAGCGTGGGAGTGAAGGCTTCACTATCGGAAGAACATAAAGAATATGTCACTTCTTTGTGATGCAGCACAAGTTTCCCCCCGGTCATCCGTCTGACGATGTCTATTCCATTCTTCTTGCAGTATTCGACATCGACCACTTTCCGGATGTTCTGAGAATATCCAAGAGATGCAGTCGGCCGTTCCCACCTGTAAAACCGGAGATAAGTCTGAGGCTCATCGCCGAGTGACCGGAAGAGAAAGTCATCCACAGCCATGTTCCAGGATCCAGTAAGCGGCTCTTTGTCCAAGACAAGTTTCCACTCTCTTTGAAGCGGCTTATTCATCAATCATCATTCCTTCTTTTTTGACATAAAGGGAGATCAGACTGGAGAAGACAGTCTATTCCAAAGAATACGGGAAAAAAGAGCGGACAACGGGATTCGAACCCGCGGCCCCGAGCTTGGGAAGCTCGCGCTCTACCACTGAGCTATGTCCGCTCTTTTTTCCTAGAGATAATTATAATTATATAGATGAGCGATTTCAACAGAAGGAGAAATAAGAATCTCAAGGAGCAAGAGCTGTGGAAACTCATGAAGAGAAATATCTCTGATATTAAAATTCTTATTAATGAGGATTTCGGAAAAATATAGAGTTCGCAAGAAAGTCAAAACATTGAGATGGGTCCCTTGTTCTTAAAAAGTTTTATTTATCAAGCAGCTGCTTGGAAAGATCAATAGCAGAAGCGGCATCCGGAGCATAGCCATCCGCTTGGATTTGAGAGGCATATGAGTCTGTGACCGGAGCTCCACCAATAATAACTTTTATATTCTGTCTCAATCCCGCCTCCTGCAAAGCCTCGATTGTCTCTTTCATGTACAGCATGGTGGTTGTCAGGAGTGCAGACATTCCGATAATATCAGCTTTCTCTTTCTTTGCGAATTCTACGAATTTTTCTTTGGACACATCCGCCCCAAGGTCGACCACATCAAAGCCTGCTCCTTGCAACAGCAAGGCGACGATATTCTTACCGATATCATGCAGATCACCTTTGACGGTTCCGATAATAACTTTTCCTTTTGATTCAACTTTGGACTCAGCCAAAAGAGGCTTGAGAATCTCCAGCCCAGAGCTCATGGCTCTCGCAGATATCAAAACTTCAGGGATAAAAATTTCATTGTTTTTAAATTTTTCGCTGACAACACTCATTCCCGCAACCAAACCTTTATTCAAGATTTCCTCTGCGGATATATTCTGGGAAAGAGCCCTAAGAGTAAGTTCCTTCACAGGCGCTGAATTACCTTTCAAGACTTCATCAGCCATCTCCTCGAATAGTTTCATTCCTTCCTCCTTTGAAAATAAGAAAAGGGGCCTGTCCTCTTTTCTCTGTTAAACGACATAATCTTTCATCTCCATCTTACGGAGTTCCTCTTGAATGGCTTTCCTGACATCAGGTGGCATTTCCTTCTCCCTTTCCAGCATCTGTCTCAATCCTTTGCCCAATCCATCATCGATGAAGTGTGGTTTT
>DAOVAM010000138.1 GCA_030671065.1 Candidatus Aminicenantota bacterium | reverse complement strand
CCACTGATGCCGATGTCCGTAGGCTCCATGCTTTATAATAAGACAGGAGCCTGGCGGAACATCAAGCCTGTCATCGACCTTGAAAACTGCATTCAGTGCGGCATCTGTTGGAAGTTCTGCCCTGATGTAGCCATCACAATTGAGGATGAATGGCCTGTGATTGACTACGAATACTGTAAAGGCTGTGGGCTGTGTGCTGAGGAATGCCCATCCGATTGCATCACCATGGTGGAGGAAGAAAAATGAAAAAAGTCATGATGGGAAATCACGCTCTCTCTTACGGCGCCATGCTCGGGCGCGCTCAGGTGATCGCGGCCTACCCGATCACTCCTCAAACTCAAGTTGTGGAGCTACTCTCTGAAATGTGCGCGGACAAGACTTTGGACGCAACGTTCATCAAGGTTGAATCCGAACATTCAGCCATGGCGGCTTCCATCGGAGCATCGCTTGCAGGAGCGAGAACTTTTACGGCGACTTCAGCCCAGGGCTTAGCCCTCATGCACGAGCTACTTCACTGGGCTTCTGGGGGAAGAAATCCTGTCGTCATGGGAGACATTAATAGGTCAATGGCACCAGGATGGAGTATCTGGTCAGATCAGAATGACAGCCTCTCTCAGAGAGATACCGGCTGGATTCAATTTTACTGCGCGAACAACCAGGAAGTCCTGGATACAGTCATCCAGGCATTCAAAGTCTCTGAGAAGCTCTTCATCCCCAGCATGGTGATCCTCGATGCCTTCACTCTGTCCCACACATATGAAGTCGTGGATATCCCGGAACAGAAAAAAGTGGATGAATTTCTCCCTCCGTTTAGACCGGAGATCAAACTGACCCCTGACGATCCTCATGCATTTGGCGGCCTCACATCGCCCGAGCATTACTTTGAATTGAGGTACAAACTTCAAAAAGACATGGAAAAAGTGGAGGCTTTGATCGAAGAGACCGGAAAAGAATACGAAAAAATGTTTGGCCGTTATATGGGGCTTGCGGAGGAATACCGCTGTGATGATGCGGATTTGATTTTTATCACATCCGGGACCATGGGCTCCACAGCAAAAGTCGCCGTTGATGAACTCCGAAAAGAAGGTGTCAAAGCCGGGAACCTCAGGATGAAAGTATTCAGACCCTTTCCCTTCGAGACTGTTCGGAACATTGCCAAAAAAGCAAAAAAGATCGCAGTGGTGGATCGCAACATCTCCTACGGTCATCACGGGATGTTTTTCCAGGAGGTTAAATCGGCCGTATTCGGACAAAATGATGGCATCCCCATCTTCGGCTTCATCACAGGACTGGGAGGACGAGATATCACTCCATCAACCTTTAGAGAAATCGCCCAATACGCTCAAGAGAGGGACGAGCCAGAAGAAAATATCGTCTGGATAGGAGTAAAAAGATGAGCAAGGAAAAAAAGATGAGGCTTTCGCTCCCTGAAGAAGAGTTGATGAACTCCGGCCACGTCGGATGTCAGGGATGCGGTGCAACCCTTGCCATGAGATATGTCCTTAAAGCTCTGGGGAAGAAAGTCGTGCTCTGCATCCCTGCCTGCTGCTGGTCGGTCATAGATGGACCGTTCCCTTACTCTTCTCTTGATGTGCCAATATTCCACTGTGCTTTCGAGACAGCAGCCGTATCCGCCTCGGGTGTCAAAGCCGGATTGGAGATGGTCGGAGATAAAGAGACAACCGTGGTGGCATGGGCAGGTGACGGCGGAACATTCGACATCGGCATTCAAGCTCTTTCGGGAGTTGCCGAGCGCAACGATGACATCCTGTATGTCTGCTATGACAACGAAGCTTATATGAACACAGGCATACAGAGAAGTTCAGCCACGCCTTATGGAGCATGGACCACCACAACACCTGTCAAACACTACAAGAACAGGCCAAAAAAGGACATCGACGCCATCATGGCAGCCCACCGCATTCCCTACATCGCCACGGCCAGTATCGGCTATCCTGAAGACCTGTTCAAGAAAGCTAAAAAAGCCAAAGAAATCAAGGGAACGCGGTTCATTCATATCTACGCTCCCTGTCCTTCGGGCTGGAAGAGCAGGTCCGAACATACGGTTAAACTCGCCCGAATGGTCGTACAGAATGGCATGTTTCCAGTGTATGAGATCGAATGGGGCGAGAAATACACGTTGAATATCAAAATCAAGGAAAAGAAACCAATCATCGATTACCTGAAACTCCAGGGACGATTTCGCCATCTGACTGACAAAGAAATCGCCTTGATGCAGGAGGAAGTGTATCATAAATGGAAGCGACTGCTTGAGTGCATGAACGGCAACACATAAGCAGATTTCTAGAGTAATTCTACAGCTTGAAATTTCAAAACGAAACACTGGCAGCGGAGACTTTCATTATTTTTAGGATTGCAAAGAACTGTAGAAAAGCCTATAATTACTATCTTAATAATAATTCCTCGATTGACCTCAATCCAGGTCATCCGAGGATGCTCACACAGTTTTGTATTCGCAGGAGATAGAAATGAAAAAACACGCTTGGATCTTAATTCCTTTAGTTCTGGCATTTTTCGTCTGTGCCAATGCGGAAATGACAGGAATGTCGGGCGAGGATTTTCCTCAGGCCCCTGAATTCACACTCGAAGACCTCAATGGGAATAAAATGTCCCTCTCAGACATGAGCGGAAAAGTGATCTTTCTGAATGTCTGGGCAACCTGGTGCAGCCCGTGCAAGAAAGAAATCCCTGATTTTATCGAAGCCTACGAGCAGTACAAGGACAAAGGATTGGAAATCATCGGGATTTCAATAGACAGCATAAGTCAGAGCAAAGTGTTCAAATTTACGGAAAAATACAAGATGAACTATCCTGTGGCCATGGTCACATCACAGGTCACCAAAGATTACGGCCCTTTTCGTGCAATCCCTGTCACTATTATCATCGATAAGAACAGAAAAGTTCGACATCGACAGATCGGCTGGGTGGATAAAAAATTCATTGAAGAATGGTTCACTAAACTGAAAGAAGAAAAGTAACAGATGCCCGGGACTGAAAACGTATCCATACTGGTTGCTTTCACTGCAGGTCTTATCTCGTTTCTGTCCCCGTGTGTGCTTCCCCTGATTCCCTCCTACATGGCCTTTATCACAGGAATATCCATCGAGGAACTTTCTTCTGAGAAAAACTTAAGGTATGTCCGGAAAAAAGTCATCGCTAATTCCCTGATGTTCATCCTCGGCTTCTCCATCATTTTTATTGTTCTGGGAGCTTCGGCCACATTTTTTGGCACATTTCTGGCCCAGAACATCCGTTGGTTCGAGATCGGGGGAGGGATTCTTGTTATCATCCTGGGCATCCATTTTACAGGTCTTTTCAGATTGAAATTTCTCGACAGAGAAAAGAAAATCCACATGAAGGAAAAACCCCTCGGTTTTATCGGGACATGCCTCGTCGGAATGGCATTTGCAGTGGGATGGACACCTTGCGTCGGCCCGATTCTCGGAGCCATCTTGACCATGGCAGCCACCACGCAGGACATCATGAAGGGCCTCCTTTTGCTCATTTTTTATTCTGCCGGCATGGGGATTCCCTTCCTCCTCTCAGCCATCATCCTTCACAAATTCTTCGAGTACTTCAAAGTAATCAGGAAGTATTTCAAACTCATCTCGATCATAGGAGGCGTTCTTCTGATAGCAGTCGGAATCCTGCTTATATCGGGTTTTTTCTCCTCGCTCTCCGCCCTCCTGCAATAACCAATTAGTGGGGTCAGACCTCAAAAACTTCAGTAATTTATGAGTAAATGAACTCGTATGCTGAGGATACCAATCCGTGTCTTTAAAAAAATAATCGTGGTGTGTTTTTAAACAGAAAACTACAGGAATGAAAATCTCTGATTGAGATTTGTATCAGATTACTGAAGTTTTTGAGGTCTGACCCCACTGTTTACCAGCGGTAGGCAACTGCGGCCCATGTGAAACCGGCTCCAAAGGCAACCATCACTACTATAGTCCCTTTTTTAAGTTTCCCTTCCTCCCATAGCTCGTGAAGGCCGAGTGGGATGGAAGCGACGGAGACATTCCCATACTTATGGATGTTTGTGAAGACCTTTTCAGAGGGGACTTTGAGGCGCCTTCCTGTCGCATCAATGATCCTGCTATTCGCCTGGTGAGGAATAAGATAATCAATATCTTCCTTTTCCAGCCCGGCTGATTTCAATGCTTCTAAAGAAGCCTCTCCCATCCGTTTTACGGCATGTTTGAAGACATCATTGCCTTTCATGTGAATACAATGGAGATCCTGAGTGACGGATTCGGCAGAGGCAGGAATCCGCGTTCCTCCTCCAGGCATATACAACAGGTTTCCCAGATTTCCATCTGCTCCCCAGTAGGACGAAAGCATTCCTGATTCATCATCACTCTCTTCAAGGACCACTGCTGAACCGGCGTCCCCAAACAGAACACATGTATTGCGGTCTTTCCAGTTCGTGATCCTGGTTAAAACCTCTGAACCAATCAGAAGGATGCGTTTGTGCGCTCCGTTTAATATCAATCCTTCAGCTACGATCATCCCGTAGATCCAGCCTGTGCAACCAGCAGAAATATCAAATGCCGGAATATTTCCAGCCCCTAAACCCTTTTGCACCCAGCACCCAGTGGAGGGAAGAATCGTATCCGGGCTTGAAGTTGCAACTATGATGAGGTCGATATCCTTGGCTTTAAGCCCGGCATTTTCCAATGCCATCCGGGAAGCTTCAATCGACAGGTCTGAGGTGGCTTGATCATCTGAAGCAATCCTTCTCTCTTTGATTCCAGTGCGGGAAGTGATCCACTCATCAGAAGTGTCCACTATTTTTTCGAGGTCCAAATTCGTTAATACCTTATCGGGAACATAGAACCCTGTCCCTGTTATTTTTATCCGTCGTTTGTTCTTTTTCTTCATTATTCCTCTAAAAACACTATTCTATAGCACACTTGTTTTCGATTTGCAAATAGTATGGAAGACAAGTAAAATCGAAAAGTTCGAATGAGAATATCCAGATTATGCGTTTTTTTTCTATTTTTTTCTTTAACACTCACTCTAATCCCCAAAATCTCCTGGTCTCAATTGACAGTGGGACAGTACGAAGATGAAGCTCCAGTGAGAACCTGGAACACCTTCGGTTTTCTGACCGCATCTTCTCTTGCCATGGGCGAAACACAATTCGCTACGGCCTCGAACTGTGCGGTCTCTCTCTCAAATCCGGCTCTTCTGACCGACCTTTCCAGAATCACTCTCACCATCAATTCTTCCATAGACACGGCCTCGCTTTTCAACTTTGCAGCCATAAACACCGGCCCCTTCACCTCTGATGAAAACAGCATTCTGAGTATTCTCTCTGCCAATTTCGCCGGAGCCTCGATACGAATCAAAAACTGGACTGTGGCCTTCAGCATGGCTCTTCTTGAAAGCTACCACCGTCCTTCGGTCGATGAGTCATTCTTAGAATTTGACCAGAGGGGCAATCTGAAAAACATCAACTTCTCAGTCGCTCGAAAAGTCTTCGGCAACCTGTCTGTAGGAATCGGACTGAACTATACTTATGGCTCTCTAGAGAAAGAGATGGCTGAAGAGCAGGTCGTTTCAAACATCACCATCACTGACAGAAAATATCATGAATTTCAGGGTTATTATATGAACGGAGGCTTTATACTCGATGTCACTAAAAATTTCAGAGTTGCTGCTGTGTTTCGCACGCCTTTTGTGAAAAAAGCGGACAGCGAAAGTTTATACCGATTTCTCTCCCCAATTACAGAAATCAGGATTGAAGCCTCGGAACCGAGCGAGTATAAACAGCCCCTTGTCGCAGGCCTGGGAATCACCTTCAGATTTTCTCAAAGACTTAGAGCTGCTTCTGACATTACCTTCTACGATTGGTCCGAATACGGAGACGACATTATTTATTTCGGACAGGAGGACTTGCAAGAGCTGGAGAGGGATTTTAAAGACATCGTCAAAATAGGAGTGGGTATCGAATACATGTCTACTCTCAGGCTTTTTGGCATCGATATGAACGTTCCTTTCAGAGTTGGCCTCAGCTACGATCCTCAACCTATGGT